>JAEUQD010000550.1 GCA_016789925.1 Bryobacterales bacterium
GCGATGACCCTGGAAGCGGCCGGCCGAAAAGGCGAGGTTCGCCCTGTTTATGAACAGATCATCAAACTGGCGCCGGACAACGCCGTTGCTCTGAACAACATGGCGTTCCTGTTGGCTGAAAGTGGCCAGGACCTGGACCAGGCGCTCACCTACGCGCAGCGCGCCAAACAACAATTGCCCAACAATCTCGATGTCGCCGATACTCTGGGGTGGGTCTACATTAAGAAGAACCTGTCGGACGACGCCATCAAGATCTTCCGCGACCTTGTTCTCCAGAAGCCCGACAATGCCACCTGGCGCTATCATCTGGCGCTGGCGCTCTTTCAGAAGGGCGACAAACTGCAAGCCAAGAAGGAACTCGAGGTTGCCTTGAAGACCAAACGCAACTCCGAGGAAGAACAAAAGATCAAGGAATTGCTGGGGCGGATCGGTTAGGACGCGACGGTTGTGACTGCCCCGAAAGAAGGTCTTCAGGACTCCGGCTGGCAATCCGCGATTCCATACGTTGGCCCGATGGCGGCCTTCATGGCGATGTTGTGGCTGGGGCCTCGGCTTGGCCTGGGAGAGTGGGAGTTCCCGTTTCGCGTTGTCGTGCTGAGCGTCGTCGTATGGCTTTGCTCACGCCACGTGCTCACGCTTCGGGCGAGCTATTGGCTGGCGAGCACGGCGGTCGGGGTGGTGGTGTTTGCCATCTGGGTAGCACCCGACCTGCTGATTCCGGGCTGGCGGTCGCACTGGCTCTTTCAGAACTCGGTGACAGGCAGTGTAGCCACATCGATCGACACGACGCTGCTGACCTCGCCGATGGTGCTGGTGTTCCGCACAATTCGCGCGGTGATTTTGGTGCCGATCATCGAAGAGTTGTTCTGGCGCGGGTGGCTGATGCGCTGGCTGATCAAGAACGATTTCCAGAATGTTCCGCTGGGCGCCTACTCGGCATCGTCGTTCCTCATCACCGCGCTGCTGTTTGCCAGCGAGCACGGACCCTATTGGGAGGTGGGCCTGGCTGCGGGACTGATCTACAACGCGTGGATGGTCCGCACGCGCAACCTGGCGGATTGCATCGTCGCCCACGCTGTAACAAACGCGGTTCTCTGCGGATTTGTGATCGCCACCGGCAAGTGGGAATACTGGTTGTAGGACAATAAAAAGAGTAATGATCGAACAGTTACGGCCGGGCGCCAGCGCCGAACGCGCCCGCGTTGCGTTATTTGACTTCGATGGAACCCTTTCAGTCATCCGCTCGGGATGGGTGGATGTGATGGTGCCCATGATGGTCGAGATCCTCGCGGATCTCAAATCCGGCGAATCGGAAGAACAACTCACCGCAATCGTCAAGGAATACGTAGGGCGGCTTACGGGCAAGCAGACGATCTATCAGATGATCGAACTGCGCGACCATGTTCGCCGCCGCGGCGGCAATCCAGCCGATCCAATCGAGTACAAGCACATGTACCTGGACCGGCTCTGGGATCGCATTAAGGATCGCGTGCAGGAACTGAAAGACGGGCGCTGCTCTCCGGAGAAGTACCTCGTGCCCGGCAGCCTTCCGCTGTTGCAGGCATTGAAGGAGCGGGGCCTCAAACTTTACCTGGCCTCGGGCACCGACGAGATTTACATGAAGGAAGAAGCCCGGCTGCTGGGCCTCAACCCCTACTTCGACGGTGGCATCTACGGCGCACTCGACGACTACAAGAGCTTCTCGAAAGCGATTCTGATTCAGCGGATCATCAAGACTGCCGAAGCCGGTGGCGACCAGATTGTCGGGTTTGGCGACGGCTACGTCGAGATCGAGAATGTGAAGCAGGTGGGCGGCGTTACGGTGGGCGTGGCTAGCGACGAACCTCACTGCCAGCAAGTGGATGAGTGGAAACGCCAGCGTCTGATCAACGTGGGCGCGGACTACATTGTGCCGAACTTCAATTGCCATGCGGATCTGCTGGCGCGCCTCTTCCCACAGTGACGAGCAAATACACTCCGTTTGACCGGTCAAGGCTGGTGGTCAAACCACTGGCCGAACGCTCGCATGACCTTTCGCTGAGCCGCTGGATGTCGCTGGATGAGGCCGCGCCCGAGTTCTCTCATCCTCAACTACAGACGGTGGCAACCCGGATTCTGGCGGCGCGCGAACACCAGGCGGCCCGCATATTGATCATGGGGGCGCACGTGCTCCGTGCGGGCGTGAACCGCCACATTATCGACCTGATGGAGCGCGGCTGCATTTCGCATATCGCGATGAACGGCGCCGGAGCCATCCACGATTGGGAACTGGCGCGGATCGGCGCCACCACCGAGAGCGTGGCCCGTTACATACGGTCCGGCGAGTTCGGGTTGTGGGCCGAGACCGGGGAACTGAACGAGGTCATTCGAGAGGCGGCCGCGAACAATCTCGGGCTGGGGGAGAACGTCGGGCGCCGGATCGCCGAGTCCGACTTTCCCTACCGCGACCTGAGCGTGTATGCGGCGGCGTACCGGCTGTCGATTCCGGTCACCGTGCACGTGGGTATCGGCTACGACATTCTGCACGAGCATCCCAACTGCGACGGCGCTGCGGTGGGCGCGGCCAGCTACCGCGATTTTCTGATCTTCGCCAAGTCAGTGGAGGCGCTCGAGGGCGGCGTGGTGCTCAGTTTCGGGTCCGCGATCATGGCGCCGGAAGTGTATTTGAAAGCGCTGGCGATGGCCCGCAATGTCGCCCACCAGCAGGGCCGCGAAATCAGGCATTTCTCAACTGCCGTATTTGACTTGGTGCCGATTCGCGGCGACATCCATAAGGAACTCGACAAGACCGACCCCGGCTACTACTTCCGCCCGCACAAGACGATCCTCGTACGCACGGTCGCCGACGGCGGGGAGAGTTTCTACTTTTGCGGCGACCACCGGGCCACGTTGCCGGCCCTGCGGCGCGCCCTGATTTAAGAGGCCCGAATGACGACCGCCGAGATTCTCGCCCGCTTTCCTGCGCTGTCGGCCCTTGTGATCGGCGACATTTGCCTGGACCGCTGGTGTACGTACGATCCGGCCACATCCGAGGCTTCGCGCGAAACCGGGATTCCGCGGATTGGCGTGGTGGCCACGGAGATTACCGCGGGTGCCGGGGGAACGGTGGCGAACAACCTCGTGGATTTGGGTTGCGGCAGGGTGGCCGTGTTGGGCGTCGTGGGCGACGATGGGTTTGGCTTTGAGTTGCGGCAAGCGCTGGCGCGACGCCGGATCGACGCACAGTACCTCGTGGATGTGGCGGGATTGCAGACGTTCACCTACACCAAGCTGTTGAACTCGACAACCGGAGAAGAAGATTTGCCGCGCGTCGACTTCATCACGACGCGGCAACTGTCGGGCGATACGGAGCGCCGGATCGTGGAAGCGGCACGTGCGGCTGTGCCGGAGTTCGATGTGATCCTCGTGTCCGACCAGGCGGAAACGGCCGCGGGCGGAGTGGTGACTCCGCTGGTGCGTGACACACTAGCCGAACTGGCCCTGGAGCATCCGGAGAAAGTGTTCTGGGTAGACTCGCGGATGCGGGCGGAACATTTTCGCAATATGATCGTGAAGCCGAACGAACGCGAGGCCAGGGAGGCCTGTGAGCGCGTGGGCGCGGCGACGTGCCAGGAGTTGCGCCGGTTCTTCGGAGACAAACCCCTGATTGTGACGCACGGCGGCGATGGCGCGGAGGTCTGGACCGAATCCGGCCGCGACTGGGTGGCGGCCCGGCGTGTCGAGCATCCGGTGGACATTTGCGGCGCGGGCGACAGCTTTTCGGCCGGCGCCGCCCTGACGATGGCGGTAACGGGGTCGGCGAGGGAGGCAGCGAGGATGGGAAACCGCGTGGCCTCGATCACGATCATGAAGAAAGGCACCGGCACGGCAACGCCCGCGGAGGTCCTGGCAACACAGGAAGTATGACCACGCTGGCCATCGACATCGGTGGTACGAAGTTCTCCATGGCCGTCTTTGCGGGGGGACGCATCGTAGCGCGCGAATCCCGCGCTACGGATCGTGAAGGCGGGCGGGAATGGATGCTGGCGTCAATCTCTGAGATCGCCTCGCGTTGGCGCGCCCGGTTCGATTACGCCCGCTGCGGGATCGGCTTCGGCGGGCCTGTCCTGTTCGACCGGCAGCGGGTTGCGCTCTCCACGCATGTGGGCGGATGGAGCGATTTCGACCTGACAGCGTGGGCTCGCGAGAACCTTGGTGTGCCGAGCATCATGGACAATGACGCCAACGTGGGCGCGCTGGGCGAAGGACGTCATGGCGCGGGCAGGCACTGTGATCCGCTGTTCTATATGACACTGTCGACGGGAATCGGTGGCGGGATCCTGGCAGGCGGCAGAGTGTATCGCGGCGCCGATTCCTATGCCGGCGAGATCGGCCATGTTCCGATCCGCCCCGATGGTCCCGAATGCCTTTGCGGCGCCAAAGGCTGTTATGAGCGGATGTGCTGCGGTCTGTGGCTGGAACACGATCACCACCAACCCGCCCGCGACCTTCTGCGCGACCCGGCGTTTGTCCAACGGTACGTGGTTGACCTCGCTGCCGGCTTGAAGGTGATCACCATGCTGTTGAACCCCGCGCGGATTGTCATCGGCGGTGGCATCAGCAAGGCCGGAGACGCTCTTTTTCTTCCCCTGCGGGCCGAACTGAACCGCCAGATGACGGCGTGGTCGCGCGCCCGTACTGACATTCAACCCGCCGCGCTTGGCGACGACAGCGTCCTTTGGGGCGCGCTGGAACTTGCAACAACAGAACTATGACTTTCCCTGAGCTATACAAGAACGATCTGATCGAGACGATCAACAAGATAGACCTCGCCAAGGTGGAACAAGCCATCGACTGGCTGCGCACGGCCCGCGACGAAGATCGCCAGATCTTTGTCTGCGGAAACGGCGGCAGCGCGTCTACTTCGTCGCACTTTGCCTGCGACATGGTGAAGGGCGCCAGCTTCAAACGCGACAAACGGTTCCGCATCATGGCGCTCACCGACAACTTGCCGGCAATCACCGCCTATTCCAACGATGTCAGTTACGATTGCGTGTTTGTCGAGCAACTGAAGAACTTCGCGCGGACGGGCGACGTCGTAATGGCGATTTCGGGTTCCGGCAACTCGCCGAACGTGATCAAGGCGGTGGAATACGCCAATTCGATCGGCTGCAAAACGATCGGCTTAACAGGCCGGGACGGCGGCAAATTGGGTCCGATGTCGAGCCTGAACATCCAGGTGGCCGTGCCTCACATGGGCCGGATTGAAGACGCGCACATGATCGTCTGCCACATGATCGGCTATTACTTCATGGACGTGGAGTGCCGGCACTGACCTTG
>JAEUQD010000554.1 GCA_016789925.1 Bryobacterales bacterium
GAGCATGAAGAAGAACAAGGGTCCGCTAATCATTCTGCTGTTCGGTCTCGCCTTTCTCGCCATCATGTGGACCTCCACGCGTAACCTCAGCAGCTATCGCGTCGAGGTTTGCATGGAGTACCAGGGCCGGTCGTCCTGCCGCACCGCCGCCGGCGCCACCCGCGAACAGGCCGAACGCACGGCCCGCGACAACGCCTGCGCCCTCATCGCCAGCGGCATGACCGATTCCATCGCCTGCTCCAACACTCCGCCCAAGTCAGTCACCGTCAAATAGCGGCAGCGGGCGCTCCGGTTTCTCCTGCCACGTCCCCGGGCGGCTCTGAAAGCCGTGCCGCGCCCGAATCGTCCGCACCCGTTCTTTCATCCGCTCGGCGTAGTCGCCCCGCAAGTAAGCCGACCCCGCAAAAGCCTGCCGGTACTTCCCTACCAGGTGCGGAAACTCCGCCTTCAAAAACTCGAAAAACACCTGCCGCGGAAGCGTCGTCAAAAACAGAATATTCCCCGCGAACCACTCTGCGCCCGCCGCCCGCGCCGCCCCGGCGAGTTCGTCCAACTGCTTTTCTTTGTCGTTGATCAACGGCATAATCGGGCAGCACAGCACGCCGCAGCGTACCCCCGCCGACACCAGCGCGCGCAGCGCCTCAATCCGCAACTCCGGCCGCGCCGTCCGTGGTTCCATCTTCCGCGCCAAGTCCGCATCCAGCGTCGTGATGGTCATGTTGACGCTCAACTCCGAATGCCGCCCGATCGCCGCCAGCAACTCCACGTCCCGCAGCACCAGGTCCGATTTCGTCGTGATCGCCAGCCGCCGTCCCGGCATCGTTGCGAACACTTCGAGAATCGACCGCGTCAACCCGTACCGCCGCTCCGCGGCCTGATACGGATCCGTCGCCGTCCCCAGCGCAATGCGATCCCGCGGATCCGCCTTCCGCAGCCGCTCCCGAAACACCGCCGGATTCCACTGCTTGGCGAAAATCCGCGTCTCAAACTCCAGCGGATCCTTCATCTCCATGAACTCGTGCGTGTACCGCGCATAGCAGTACTTGCACCCGATCTCGCACCCGCGGTACGGGTTGATCGTCCAGTCAAACGGCATCCGCTCGCTCGAACACCGGTTCAATAACTCGTACGCCGGCAGTTGGGAATAGCTCACCACGCGCTTCTGCTCCAGCACGGGAGCCAGTTGTGCCAGGCGAGCGATGCCCTTGAGCGGGGCGGCCATGGTTTATATTCGCTTTTTATTCGCCTTTCGTCAACACCCCGTTTTGTTATAGAACTAGTCCCCATGACCCGCTTCTTCCTCGCTCTCCTCCTCGCCCTCCCCGCCCTCGCCCGCGATCCCCTCGCGCAGCGCATCGCCCACACCAACCCGTCCGAGTACCGCGTTGCCAAGACCGTCCACGGCGGCGCCGGCGAACTCCACTACCAGGGCCTCTTCGACGCCCAGACCTTCAACACCAACTTCATCTTTCTCCACCGCGGCGTCATGCCCCCGGGCGGCGGCATCGGTCACCACTTCCACAACCATATGGAGGAGATGTTTGTGATCTTCGACGGCGAAGCCCAGTTCACCATCGACGGCCGCACCTCCACCCTCAAGGGACCCGCCGGCGCGCCCTGCCGCATGGGCCGCTCCCACGCCATCTACAACCCCACGGGTAAGACCGTCCAGTGGATGAACATCGCCGTCGGCAGCATCAAGGGCAAGTACGACGCCACTGACCTCGACGACAGCCGCGTCGGCGTCCCCCTCGACCCCAAGCCCGTTTTCATCACCATGCGCCTCGACAAGGCGCTGCTGAAGGACATGCCCAATTACCAGGGCGGAAAAGGCACGGCCCGCTATCGCCGCGCCCTCCAGCCCGAGGTCTTCTACACCAACTGGTCCTACGTCGACCACCTAGTGCTGCCCGAAGGCGGCTCCGCCGGCCGCCACCGCCACGAAGGCGTCGAAGAGTTCTACTACGTCATCGCCGGCCAGGGCCGCGCCCACGTCGGCAACGAGACCGCCGACATCAAAGCCGGCGATGCCGTCCCGGTCTTCCTGAACGAAGTGCATTCCTTCGAAAACACAGGCTCCGCCGAACTCGAATTGATGATCGTCGGCGTCGCCCGCGCCAAGTGGGCCCTCGACACCGTCGAGGTCAAATAGGCACAAAGAGGGTTTGCGTTAGAACCTCTGGCGTCCCCCAATTGCCCCTTCTAATCGAAGGCCGCAAAGACAAATCGCGTTCTTTGCGCTCTTTGCGTCTTAGCGAGAGTCAAGGAGTAGCCGTGAAGGAAGACGCCATCGGCAGAGACAAGACTGCCTGGCTTAACCGCTACCCCCAGCCCTGCCAGTTTTCAAAAGGGCTTGGCGAGGTTTCTTCACAAAATGGACATCGCAGAAGCGCTTGCCGCCGCGCCACCTTGTCGGCTATACTGCAAAAGTACGTGGATTGATTTAGGGACTCACGCAGTTTGTGAGCCTTGCTACTTGCAACCACGCTAAAAAAAGTGCTAAAGGCGAATCGGCGCACCAAGACCCCTGAGCATTCGCCTCAGGGTTTTGTGTTTTTCGGGCCGGCTCGCTCAAAGATGAAGGAGTTTTTGCATGAGCGCCTGGCCCGCTACCGCCACCCTGTCCGGTTCCGAAGGTGAACTGATCCTCATCCGGCTCACCGTCGAGCCCCGGTTTCTGGAAGATCTGCTCGAGACCCTCGCGGAACTCCCCTTCCACATCAACCCCCAGATCAACCACCAGGTCGCCCTCGGCCAAGGAACAACCGTCGAGTTTCCTGCCTACGAATCCTGGACCCAGCAAATCGACCGCGCCCTCGCCCGCGCCCACCTCGGCGCAAAGCTAGCCATCCGCCCCATGGTCGCCGAACTCGGCCTGGCAAGTTAAACTTTCGGGTGAAACGTTACCGCCGCGTGGTCTCGATATGCACCAGCGGCGTGCCCGGCACCGGCGGCCGGTCAATCGCCGGCTTGATGGTCTGCGGGTCGCGCCAGAAGTCGATCAGCGAAGTCTGGTGAACGCACGACACCGTGCAGTGCGGCGAGCACGACTTCTCGGTTCGATATTCCCGCTTCACGTCCTCCACCGTGTACTGCCCCAGCGGCTTGCCCGGATAGCCCCGCTGTTGCGAACAGTAGTGCACCAGGCCGTCTTCGCACACGTAGAGGTAGCGTGCCCCGGCCCGGCACCGCCACTTGTTCGGCAGTCCATCCGCGATCGCGTCCTGAAACTTGTTGAACTGCGAGTAGCTCGATTTTTCGAACGACTTGATCTCCCGGTACGCAGCGCGTTCCGCTGGACCTAGCGGCTGAACCTGGCCGTCGCCGTCGTGGATAATCCCCACCGTCGACGTGAATCCGTATTCCAGCGCCCGTCTGCTCACCGTCAACGCATCCTGCGGATCGCGAATCCCCGAACCCACCACCGAGTTGATGTTCACGTGGAAATCCGCGTGTTCGGCCAACAGTTGGAGTTTCCGGTCCAGCACCTTGAGCGACTTCTTTGATGCCTCGTCCGGCATCACATTGTCGATCGAGATCTGCATGTGGTCCAGACCCGCCGCGTTCAGCCGGTGAATGCGCTCCGCCGTCAGCAGGTAGCCGTTCGTGATCATCCCCGCCAGAATGCCGCGTTCGCGGATTCGCTTGATGATGTCGTCCAGTTCCGGATGCAGCAGCGGCTCGCCGCCCGAGATCGTCACGATCGTCGTGCCCAGCCGCGCGAGGTGATCCACACGGTTGAGCATCACATCCACATCGACCGGCTTCGAAAAATCGTCAAACTCGTTGCAATAGGTGCACGCCAGGTTGCACCTCCTGATCGGGATCAGGTGCGCCAGCACCGGATGATCGCGGTCAAGCAGCCCCTTGGCAATCATTCGCAACTCGCGCAGCCGGCGCCAGATGGCCAGCCAGCGGCGATACAGCGTGACTTTGCGGGGCCGGACGGGACTAAGAACGAGCGGCTGCGAAGGCATACGGCAAAGTCAACATTTGATTAAACCACAGGGATCACCTACCGAGAATGGCCTCATCCCCGGTGGCGTTTTTTCAGGGTTGAACGGAGCCGTAACCCAGATCAGCGGTAAGACAGACAGCTAGACTTTCACCTTGTCGTAGTCGAACGGTTCGTTCACCAGGTGGAACAACGGCTCGCCGGCGCGCTGGAGATAGTAGGTCTTCAGCGGAGTCCGTTCGAAGTCGGTCAGTTTCCTCCGGACGGGCGCCTGCCCCTCCACCCACTCGTACAACTCCACTTCGTGCGGGTTGAAGTTGTCGAGCAGCCCGCGTTCCTTGGCGATCCGGAACAGGTTCACGTTGCCCGGTTCGTGGCCGCCCAGGTACATCCCGATCATGTCGAGCTTGAAGCGGTCTTTGCCGAACATCACGAGGTTCGTCAGATAGTCGTGGCCCACGCCGAAGCCGTCGCCGTCGCGCCCGTAGATGCCCTCAATGATATTCAACCCCGGATGGAGCACCTGCGAGTTGTCGCACGTCTTGTGCGCCCAGATCTCCTGGTTGATCGGAGCCAGATCCGCCGGCGAGTCGTACCGCGAGTAGCCCAGCTTCTTGTGATTCTCGAAATAGCCCTTCACCTTCGGCTCGACTTCAGACGGAATGAATTCCTTCATCCAGTCCGGCACGCCGGTCACCATCTGCCAGCCCGGACAGAACCGGACGAACGGCTTCACAACCAGACCTTGCAGGTTCTTGGCCGACAGCGTCATGCACATGCCGTGCGATTTCCACTTGGCGATGTTCAACAGCCACGTGTCGGGCTCGTTCACCGGCGCGAAGTGCGGAATGCGCTTGTAGATCACCGGATCGGGGACCTTCGTCCACGTCATTTCAAACGCTTCCTTGAAGTTCCGCACGCGGCGTTCGGGCTCGTTCATCTCGACCCCGTGACGGTCGTTGATGTCCGACAGTCCGCGATAGTTCCACGAGTGGAAATTGTTCGCCTCGAGGAACGACATCTTCCGGATGCCCAGTTCCTTCAGGCCCATGATGATGCCTTCGTAGAACTGCGGATCGGTTCCGGTGCCCCAGTTCTCGACATGCGGGCGCTGGTTGCGCACCGACGTGAAATTGGGCTTCAGGATCACATGGTGGCTCACCGGAATCCCACCGGGACCCTCGGTCGGCACGAACACCTCGCGGGCAAACGAAATGCCTTCGCGCAGTTTCGCCGCCTCGTCCATCTTCTCCGCCACTTTCGTGCGCTTGATAAAGATGGCCTTCGGGTGCGACTCAATGAAGGGATGCACCGCAAAATGCGTCTTCGGCATGCGCGCCGGCGCCGCCTTCAGTTCCAGGTTTGCCAGCGACCCAGCTGCCGCCATGGCGGATGCGCGAAAGAGATCACGTCGTGTCAACGTCATATAGCCCTCGGGTTGCCTTTAGTGTATCGCAATAAAACAAAGCCGGTCAGGGTGTCAGGATTGTCCGCGTCTGAAAGCGGTAGCCCGCCTCCATGGCTTCTTCCTGCTTCTCCACCACTGTCAGGAATTCCAGCCTCTCCGCCGTCGGACAAGCGCCCCCGAATTCCACGGTTTGGGTCACTCCCGGCGGAACCGTGGCTGTCGCGGTCCACTCCTTTTTGTGCGTTGGCAGATAGATCGTGACAAACGCGTTCACCGTGTTCTCCAGCGTGTTGCGCACCGCCAATCGAGCCTCCAGGCGCCCGCCCGCTACCGTCAGCTTTTGGCTGGCGATGTAGACCCGCGGCGTGATGCGCAGCACCACCGCCACCGCCGCGCGCGCTTCCAACACGTTCTCACGCCGCAGCGACGGCGCGTCAAAATCCCCGTTCTCATTCACCGTCAGCGGCGTCCCGTTCCACCACAGCCGGGCGTCCCGTGGCGCGGACAACCGCACAAACGGCGCATCCTTCAATGGGACCACCTGCCGGTATCCGCTCTCCGCCTTCTCCCACCGGCCACTCAAGTCCTCCGAGCGTTCTTCCCACGTCGCCACCGCCAGCAGCGCCAGCAGCAGTGTCACCGCGGTTGATCCTCGCGCACGCGCCCTTCCCGTTTTGCCTCGAACCGCGGGTTCCGCGCCGCGTATCCGTACAGTGCCAGCGTGAACGGCGTCGCGCTGGTCTGATAGTCGATGCGCAAAAACCGGCCGCCCAGCAGGATCGTCTCCCGCTCCACCACCTGCCCTTCGAGCGCCACCGTATACATCCGCTCCGCCTCGATTGTCGACGAAAGAATCCGTTGTCCCCGCGGCCGCGTCCGGTCGAACACATAGGAAAACCCCGACGCCTGGATCAGCCGGCTGGCCCCCGGCGAATCAATCCGGCTCGGCTGGTTCTTCGCCGGGTCAGGCACATTCGCGTCCAGAATGTCGAGCACGTCGCGCCCGCTCAGCCGCACGGTCACCAGGTACTGGTCAAACGGCCGCGACGCCTGGACCAAATCCACAATATCCACCTTGCCGCGGAATAGCGGCAGTCCGCGATACGCCAGCCCGTTCCACAGCGCGATATCGGCGCTGGTGGCCCAGCGCATGGCATCCGCAATCCAGCTCCCCAGCGGCTTTTCCGTACCCAGCATGTCCA
>JAEUQD010000559.1 GCA_016789925.1 Bryobacterales bacterium
TTGCCGCCGCAAGGGATCAGTATCGAGGCGGTGGAGCGCGAACTCGTTCTCCGTGCACTCCAGCGCTCGAACTGGAACCAGACCAAGGCAGCCGAATGCCTCGACATCAGCCGCAAGATGCTGATCTATCGAATGGAGAAGTTCAACCTGCGCAAAGACGATTGAAGCTGCGCGCTTCAGAGAACTCAAGCTGATCGAGTTTTGCGGCGCCGTCCGGTGCGGTTCGGGCACGGAAATGTGCCCTCCGTGTTCGGCCCGAAGTCCTGGGCATTTCGTAAATGGCTGAATCCGCGCGGGCTCGTTATGGCACGGTGCTTGCACTGAAAGGCTGTGCAGGCGAAGTCATTTAGGAGATATTAAGATGAACAGGTTTATTACTCGCGCAACGTTGCTTGCGCTCGTGCTCACCACCCTGGTGTTCGCGCAGATGGGCGGCGGAATGGGGAACGGCAGTGGTGGTCCGGGCACTCCCTCCACTCCGGGGCAAAATAGCGGCATGCACCAAGGCCAAACAACAGGCAACGGCATGGGGAATGCCCTCATGAGCGCCATGAACATGGGCATGGGTGGTCGCGAGATGATGGACGGCCCGGCCGTGGGACCCGATGGAACCGCGTACGTAATCCGAAGTCTCGCGCAAACTGCCACGGGCACGACCACCCAAGCCCAACCCAGACATGAACTCGTTGCCGTCAACGGGCGGGATGGCTCAGCCCGCTGGAAACTCGAGATCACCGGCGGCATGATCTCGGAACCGGCACTCGCCAAGGACGGCAAGCTCTTCCTGACTCTGGCCGATTTCCCCGCAACCACCCAAACCGGCGGCGGAATGATGAATCCCGGAGGCACTGCCGGAACTGGAAAAGCCAAGCTCCTCGTGATCGGCGTCGATCAGGCATCTGCTCGTATCGCCGCGACGATTGAAGTTGAGTCGGACATCCTGTCAACACCGCGAGTCGCGGTTGACGACAGTGGCTACGTCGTCTACGTGACAGGTTTCGAACGCAGAGCGATGAACAACGGGAATGACAACGATTCCATCGCGGCGGGAGAGAAACATCTGTACGCCTTCAACCCGGACGGTCGTCTCCGATTCCGTCTGAAACTTGGCGAGGCGAGGATCGGCATTCCCGCCAACTGAGCCTTCCCATTCGGTTACCCTTGTCGAAGACCCGGCGCTTGTCCCAGGTGGGCGCCGGGTTCGAATTTTCTCCACATCCTTCTCTTCTCGCAAAACTATCCCCTAGTCATTGAGCAGCGCTAGGGCCAATCTCTCTGACCTTGTTTTCGGTCACTTGCATCTCCACAATCAGCGCTCGCGGCTACTTTGGGCACACGGGCCATGCCCTTGGCACGCGGAACGATGATACTTGTGAGAGAGACGCCGGATGAAATTGCTTTGCGCCAGCCCGAGGCTAGTCCGTTCCGTCTACTGTCTGATTGTCGTCGCTGTTCTCCCGTGGATCATTTGGAACGGATTCCTGCAGCAGCTCAACAGCGAGTGGAACGACATGGTCCTGCGGCTTCGGCCTCCGGCCTCTTATAGCCAGGCTCTGGGCCAGATCGTATTGCTGGCCATCGACGACCGGACGGCAGCCAAGTACGGCCCACTTCCGCTGAACCGCCGTACCCTTGGGGCGGGGATGCAAGCGCTGGCGGACGCACAGCCTCGCGTCCTGGCACTCGACCTGCTTCTTCCAGAGGCTGGAGACCCGGCGGCCGATGCAGCGTTGATTCTGGCGTTGCGGAGGTATCCTCGCCTGATTCTCGGAGCGGCACTCGACAACGACGGTCAGCCACAAGCTTCTTGGATCGATCCACTGCCAGCGTTCTCCGATCACGCGACGGTTGCCCATGTGCATGCGGCCCCCGATCCTGATGGAGACGTTCGCTCCGTGCTCCTCATCAAGCAGGGTGCTAGCGCGCGCCGCTGGGCGCTCGGGCTCGAAGCCGCGCGCTTGTTCCTGGGCGCCGGCCGGCCGCTGGAGCAAACCGAGTCCGTTACGTTGGGATCGATTCGATTGCCGGCGTCGTTCGCCGAGAATCGAATCCTCTTTATCAACTACGTAGGCCCCGAGGGGGCTTTTCAGCGCGTCAGCTTTGCAGATCTCATCGAGCGGCGAACGGATCCGGAACTGTTTCGGAATAAACTCGTCATCATCGGGGTTACTGCCCAGGGCGGCGGTGACCGCATTTTCACACCGGTCTCGTCGGGAATCGGAATGAGTGGGATTGAGATCCATGCGAATGTGGTCCGCACGATCCTTGACAGGGTGTTCCTACGGCCCGTGGGACCTGCGGCCGAGTTCGGACTCGGTCTGCTGGTGATCGGCGCCGCAGTTCTGGCGATGGTTTGGCTGCAGGCCACGCGATTGCTGTTGGCTTTCCTGCTCTTGGGAGCGTTGCTGTTTGCCGCCGGGTTTGCGAGTGTTTCGCTTGGCTACCTCTTCCCCATTGGCTCGCTCATCACGGTCTTCGTCTTTGCAGCCGGGATGGCGGCGGTGAGCGAGCATTCGATTCTCAAACGATCGCTGGCGGGTGAGGTCCGCCGCAGGCAGGAGTACGCGTTCCGTGTCCAGGCTATCGCCCACGAGATCAAGACGCCGCTGACCGCGATTCAAGGGTCGAGCGAGATGATTTCGGAATCGTGGGTGCCGGAAGATCAAAGGCTTGAGATGGCTGGGTTGATTCACAAGGAGTCAAAGCGACTCACCGGGCTTGTGCACACCTTTCTCAGCGTTGAGCGGCTCGCCTCCGGCTCAGTCCCGCTCGACAAGCGTCCCGTAGCGCTCCGCCAGGTGTGCGACGAAGTCGTCGAGCGCGGTCGGCTTTACGCAGCGAGGAAGAACATCCGGGTGGAACTGAGGGCGCTTGACATTCAACTCAACGCGGACCAGGAACTGTTGTCGTTCGCTATCTATAACCTGATCACGAATGGGGTGAAGTATAGTCCGAAGAACACTTCGATACTGGTAGCAGTTGAGGAAGGTTCCACAATAGTGACGGTGAGCGTTGCAGACCAGGGCCAAGGAATCCTCCCCGCCGAACGAGAAAGGATCTTTGAGAGATTCTATCGTACGAGGCGCGATGAAAAGGGAAGCGAAGAAGGGACTGGGATCGGTCTGGCGCTGGTAAAAGAGATCGTGGAGCAGCATGGCGGCCGGATCTTCGTCGAAAGCCAGCCTGGCGGCGGCTCCCGGTTCACGATGACGTTGCCAAAGGAGTGACAATGCCGAAGCCCGCGATCCTCGTGATCGACGACGACACTTCGATCACGACGACGATCTCCAACTTCCTTCGCGCCAACGGTTATGCGGTCACCGTCGCCAACGATAGCGATGATGCACTGAAGATGATCGCGGGCGATCGCTTTTCAATCATCCTCAGCGACATCTATATCGACCGCCTCACCGGCATCGATATTCTCCGCGTGGCGCGGGAACGCGACCCGGAGGCTTGCGTCATTCTCATGACCGCCCGAGGCTCCGTCTCGACAACCGTTGACGCCGAAGCGGGCGGAGCCTTCGACTACCTCGCCAAGCCTTTCGACCTGAAGGATTTGCTTTTGGTGATTGAGCGGGGCGCTCGCAGCAGGAATGCCCCGGACGAGGGCACCTTGGTCGAAGATCTTCAGCAGTATGGCGGCATGATTGGATTCGCTCCATCGATCGTAGAGGTCTATAAGCGCATCGCGCGATCGGCCAAGTCCGACGAAACGGTGCTCATCCTGGGCGAGAGTGGCGTCGGCAAGGAGTTGGTTGCCAGGGCGATTCACGATCACAGCGCCCGTTCGAAAAGCCCATTTGTCGCGGTGGATTCGGGAGCCGTGGCGGGCAGCCTTTGGGAAGCCGAAGTCTTCGGCGCGCTGAAGGGCGCATTTACCGGCGCCGACCGTGACCGCGCCGGACTCATCGAATCCGCGCGTTGCGGCAGCATTTTTTTCGACGAGATCGGCGAGATCCCACACGAGTTCCAGGCCAAGTTGCTACGGTTTCTACAGGAGAAGGAGTTTCGGCCTGTTGGCGCCGGGACGCCACGAAAGGCCGATGTCCGCGTACTTGCTGCCACCAATCGCAACCTCGATGAGATGGTCCTCGCCGGAACGTTTCGCGAGGACCTGTTGTACCGGTTGAACGTTCTTCGCATCGAAGTGCCGCCCCTGCGTGACCGCCGTGCGGACATTCCTTTTCTGATCAAACGATTTCTTGATGACGCCTGCGAAAACTCCGCCAAGAGGTCGTGGTTCGAGGCGGATGCCGGCAAACTGCTCGCCGAATACGACTGGCCGGGAAACGTGCGTCAACTGCAGAGTCTTGTGCGCCGCCTTGTTGCGATGGAGTCCGCCGGCGCGATTTCGGCTGCGGTTGTTCAGCGCGAACTTGAGCAGAACCAGCGTGGCGAGCCAGGGGAAGAGATCACCGAACTCGACGCCGTTGAGCGCAAGCAGATTCTGAAGGTGCTCAAGCAAACCGGCGGCAATAAGACGAAGGCGGCCGAGATACTCGGCATCCAGCGACGGACGCTTTACAAGAAGTTGGCGCGCATGGAGATCGGGGCGGCTGGTGAGTGAATCGGGCACACTGGCGAGCCCGGAATGCGTCATAGTCCCCGGACGGACATCCCCTCCCTTCCGGCGAAGTTGTTGATTCCACGGCGGTCACGTAATGGAGGCCAGATTGCTCCTGCCTTCTGGAGAGGTTACTACCATGATCCGAGCCGGCCGCAGGCGATGCGGCGCGTGGATTGCCGCTGTCGTGTTGTTCGGCCTCAACGCCGCGGGTCAAGTTGTCCCCGATCCGGGCGCGGCGCGCGTCGTCTCCCTTAGCGGGACGTTAACGGTGAAGCGGTTTCGCCAAGAGGCGCGGGTTCTCAGACTGAATGAGTCTATCCAACCGGGCGACGAGCTAGCGACGGGAGAGAACTCCCACGCGACCATCCGCACAACGGACGGCGGCACGGTGACCGTGTATCCAGACTCGCGGCTGATATTCAACGAACGTTCGGCGGACCTGCGGGAACTGCTTCACCTCTTCCTGGGATCCATCAAAGTCCATATCGAGAAAATCAGCGGTAGGCCCAATCCCCACAAGCTCACTACTCCGACGGCGGTGATCGCTGTCAGGGGGACAACCTTCAGCGTCTTCGTCGACGACACCGATGCAACCTTGGTCGCCGTGGACGAGGGCGAAGTTGGCGTTGTCAACGCTCAACTTCCCGACCAGGAGGTCACCCTTCGCGCCGGCCAGAGGACTTGGGTCCGTTTGGGCCAACCTCCACAACAGGCGCGGGCCTTTCGCGGGCGGTCGGAGAGGGCAGACTTGGCCCAGGGAAGACGTCCAAGCGGAATGGGCATGGGCGACGGCAAGTCTGGAATGGCCGCGGAGATGCGGCGAGCGCGAACGATGAGCGGATCTCAAGATATGGGATCCATGAGTGGCCGCACGAATCCAGTCCATTGAATTTCTGATGCAGACGATTCCTCGGATCCTGACCGCGCTCCTGCTGGCCCTTCCACTTGCGGGCCAGGATGCCTTTGGGGATCGGCGTTCCCGCATCGACGAGCTTACGGCTGATCCGGAGACGAAATTCCAAACGTTGGATGCGATGGCGGCCACCTTGGGGACTCATCGAAACCGGTTGATCCTTCTCAAGAAGGAGTCGGGCCGGTCGTTCGCTGAGATCTACGCCGATGAGTTGCGTCGGCGCGGGGCCTCTGAACCGGCCATCGCTGAGAAGTTCCGGCAGGTGGCCGAAATGGTAGTGGGCACTCGTTCCGGGTGGGCAGACCCCACGGGCCTACGCCCCATCGCCTACATTGGCTCCACGGTGGACCGCAACTCAGCGGGCACGTTTATCACCCTCGCGCCTGAGTTGGGTGTTGATTTTGGTAAGCGTGCAATCGTCGTTGGCGTGCCAATCTACCGGATCTCCGCGACGCAACGCGATTCCACGGGGATCGGTGATGCTTATGTGGCCGCGTTTCTCAGACAGCCGGTTCGCCGGTATGACCTTGGGATTGCGTGCACAGTCAGCGCACCTACCGGAAGCAAGGATGAGGGACTCGGAACGGGCCGCGTGTCCGTCGACCTGAACGGTACCGTTCAGCGGAAGCTTGAATCGCTTCGGCCATTCGTCACCGGCGGATACACTAACTCAACATTCAACAACATCGGCTATCAGAGGCCCTTCATCAGCAACGGTAACGCTGTCTACACCTCCGGTGGTGTGGATTACACGATCCGCCGGCGATGGACGGCTGGGGTTGGAGGATTCGCGTTGCACGCGGTTGGATCCCAGACTGTGATCAGCCGGATGTTCAGCATTCCACATGCAGCCGCAGTGCCTGGCGTTGGTGGGACGGGGCCTGGAATGCCTGGGATGGGCCATGGAACTCCAGGGCAGCAGTCCATGCCCAGCGGGACGCCAACCGGTACACCGATCTACGGTCATGCTCTGATCACGACTGTCACGGCGCAAGACGTTTCCGACCACGGTGTCGCGGCGAGGATGTCTTGGTCCCCGCGTCCTGATGTCACGTTCAGCCTGCGGATCGCCCACAGCTTCCCGTATGAGTTGACGACAATTCGCTTCGGCATTGGCTTGGACGTGTCGAGGTCGCTCAAACGGATCCTGCCCTGACTGACACCAGCGTGCGAGCGACTCTTCTTGGGCTTAATGTGGCCATGGGCATACGGACACGCCCGCACGGTTTACGGCTATCATAGCGTTCAACCGCTCCTCCGTACAGGTATAGTGGTTGATTCCAATGGGCAAGCGGTTTTACGTCCTGACTAGGGACCTCCACCTCTATACCGGGCTTTTCCTCAGCCCGCTGATTCTCGTTTTTGCCGTCAGCGTTTTCTTCCTGGTTCATTCGCCGCGTTCGACCCAGGGGACAGGCGGTCCGACCCGGTCTGCGTCGAACCTGGCTGTCTCGACTGAAATAGAGCGACTGAACGGTCTCGATCAGGTTGCGGGTCTCCGCCCCGCACTGAAACAGATGGGTGTTGAGGGCGAGGTAAATTTCATTCGTCGCATCCCCAAAGAACACAGGCTCGTCTTTCCGGTGTTGCTTCCCGGACGTGAGACGATGGTGGACCTCGATCTTCTGCATCGAACGGCCACAATCGCGGAGCGTTCCACAGGCTTGTCCGATGCCGTCGTTCACCTGCACAAGATGCCGGGGCCACACAACGTAAACATGCGTGGCAATTCGACCTATATGCGTATGTGGCGATGGCTTGCAGACCTCACTACCTACGGGCTTCTCTTCCTGACTTTGAGTGGCGTGTATCTGTGGGCAATGCTGCGCGCGGAACGCCGTGTGGGTGTCGCGCTGTTGAGCGCGGGTGGGATTTCATTCTTTGGATTGGCATATGCAGTCGCACGCTGAACGAACCCCAAACAAGCCGCGAGCGCAACGAGCGCGGGACATCTTCAGCATCTGGAACCGGAAGGCACACTATTATCTCGGTCTTTACTTCCTGTTCTTCCTTTGGCTCTTCGCATTCACGGGCCTGCTTCTGAATCACTCGTGGAGTTTTGCCGAGTTCTGGCCGAACAGGACAGTAACGAAGTTCGAGAGACCGGTACAGATCAGGAGCACCACGAACGAACTCGAACGGGCGCGTGACCTGATGCATCAGCTTGGCGTCCAGGGTGAAATCGAGTGGACTGCGGCTCGCGTCGACGCGACCGTCTTTACCTTTCGAGTAAGCCGGCCCGGAAGGACCTGGCAGGTCAACCTCAATCCGGAGTTGAGCCTGGCCGCGGTCGAACAGACCGACATCAACGGCTGGGGCATCATGAGGGTGTTGCACACGTTCACTGGCGTTCGAAGTGGCGATCAGCGGAATGATCGTGACTGGGTCCTGACGACCGTCTGGGCGCTCTCGATGGACGCCGTTGCCGTTGGCCTCGTGCTGGTGGTTTTCAGCGGCCTTTACCTTTGGATCGGGCTTCCCGCGAAACGAAAGCTTGGAGCCGCGGCACTGCTCGCCGGATCGCTTGTGTGCGGCATTTTCGTGTTTGGTCTGAGGATGATCTGCTGAACCTAGACCGGCGGCGCCGCGATCTCTAACGTTCCCATCATGCCCATATCCTCGTGGTCGAGGATGTGGCAATGATACATGGTCACGCCCAAATGATCCCGGAAAGCCGTTCGAACCGTGACCCGTGTTCCCGCCCGGACGAGCACGGTGTCTTTCCACGCCGCCGCGGGATCTCCCGAGCCCTCCACCACCTGAAACGGGTTAGTGTGGATGTGCATGGGGTGATCCATGGCCGTAGGGTTCACGAACTCCCAGTCCTCGACGCTGTTCAAAGCGGCGCGCACATCGATGCGTCTCTCATTGAAGGTTCTGCCGTTAATCGTGAAGCTCATCGCTCCACCCATCATTCCCATTCCCATCCCCATGCCCTGCCCCAGTTGGAACACTCTCCGAATCGAAGGCTTCGGTAACCTGTCAATCCCTGTCAGCTTCAGCGGGAGCTTCCAGGCGGATTCCGCCAGTCCGCCATACCGGAGCCGTGCGAGTGGTACCGGCCCGGCCTGACCATTCCCGCCCATCATGCCCATTCCGCCGCGATTGTAGGGCAGACTCATCAGCCCGTATTCGCCCGGTGCTCGCTCTCCCGACACCATTACTTCAACCCGCTCACCTGGCGTCAGCAGGATCTCGTCCCGCAAATCAGGCGCCGCAAGAAAACCTCCGTCGGAGGCAACCACGGACAATGGATGATTCTCCATCCTTAGCCTGTAGAATCGTGAGCTTGACGCATTCACAATCCGCAGGCGAAGCCATCCGTCGCGCTGCATTTCCAGCTCGGGCAACACCTTTCCAGAAGTCGTCACGAGAGATCCTTCCCGGCCGGACATCCTGCCCATCATGCTCGGTTCGAGCGCCCATCCGGATCCGTCGAGCGCGAAGTCCTGGAGCACAAGAAGTGCCTCTGGCGCCTGCTCGATCTCAGGAACGGCGTCCACTGTGCTTCGGATGATCAACGCGCCGGCGAGCCCCCTGGATACCTGTCGCGCTGCGGTGCC
>JAEUQD010000646.1 GCA_016789925.1 Bryobacterales bacterium
ACCGACCGGCTCGCCGAACGTGATCTTGACGTCGCTCTTGAACTGTTTATAGTCCTCGTAGCGAACATTCATGCGGATCTTCACCACTTGGCCGTCGTCGAAGAACAGGGTATCGTTGGCGACGGTGTAGGTGGGGAACCAGAACTTGCCGTCGATCTGCTCGCGGAAGGTTTCGAACTTGGGGAACTTGTTGTCGAAGTTCTTCTTAGCCAGACCGGTACCGCGGCCGTAGGACTTGACGATCTGAAGATCGCGGTCGTCCACCCAAACGATGCCCGAGAAATAGCGCTGGCCGGGCTCCATTTTGCTGGGTTTCACGGCGAACACGTAGCAGGGGATCTCGTCGACCAGTTCATGGCCCAGGTAACGGACGAAGTACTTGTCGATGTCCTTTGAAGTCAAGACAAACGGCTGGACAGCGCGGAGGTCCTGCTCGTCTTCGGGGGTGAGGCCGATCAGGTGCAAGCTCGGGACGGGGGCGCGCACAATCCGCTCGGTGCGCTTGCCGTCGGACGTGAAAAGAATGTCGGAGACGACCTCGAACTTGCCGCCCGGGTTGCCGCTTTGCTCGTATTCGAAGATACGGGCGGTCTGGCGGTAGGTATAGTTTTCCCGGGCGCGGGCGAACTCGGTCTCCTTCTCGGAGAACTTCCGGATGATCTCCTGGATCTCCGCTTCGGACGGGTTCTTGCCGGCTCCGAAGAGGGACCCGGCAGCCAGGACAAAAGAGAGGAGGAGGTGTCGCATGAGAGTTCTCCCAGTTAGATGCGGCTAAGCGAGAATCTGTTTCGCGATGGTCAGCCGCTGCATGGTCGAGGTCCCCTCGTAGATCCGGCCGATCTTCGCATCCCGGAAGAGCTTTTCCACCGGGTAATCCTTTGTAAATCCTACCCCACCCAGGACCTCGATGGCACGGGAGGCGACCGTTTCGGCGACGACGGAGCTGAAATACTTGGCCATCGCGGCCTGCTTGAGAAAGGGCTGTCCGGCCTCGCGGAGGCGAGCCGCGTTATAGACCAGGAGGCGCGCGGCCTCCAGTTCGGTGGCCATCTCGGCGAGCTCCAGTTGGACGGCCTGAAAGGTGGCGATGGGCTGGCCAAACTGCTTGCGCTGCTTGGCGTAGGCGATGGCGTGGTCCAGTGCGCCGCGGGCGAGGCCGATCATCTGGCCGCCAATGGCAATACGGCCTTCGTTCAGGGTTTCGATGGCGATCTTGTAGCCTTGGCCGGCTGCGCCGAGGATATTAGTCTTGGGAACGAAGCACTGATCCAGAATGAGCTCACATGTGGAAGATGCCCGGATGCCGAGTTTGTCCTCCTTGCGTCCGACGGCGAAGCCGGGCGAGTCGCGTTCGACCAGGAAGCACGTGATGCCTCTGTAGCCTGCGGCAGGGTCGATGGTGGCAAAGACAAGAAAGAGCCCGGATTCGGCGGCGTTGGTGATCCACAGCTTGCGTCCGGTGAGACGGTAACCGTCGCCGTCCTCAACGCCGCGGGTTTGGAGGGAAAAGGCATCGGAGCCCGAGCCGGCTTCCGAGAGGGCATAGGAGGCGACGGTATCGGCCGCGAGTCGGGGCAGGTAGCGGCGCTTCTGTTCGTCAGTGGCCCAGCGCAGCAGGGCGTTAATCACCAGGGTATTCTGGACGTCGACGATGACGGCAGCGGCCGGGTCGACGGCGGCGAGTTCCTCGATGGCAAGAACCGCCTGGAAGAAGGTGCCGCCCTGGCCCCCGTACTCTTCCGGGATCTCGATGGCCATCAAGCCCAACTCGAAGAATTGCTTCAGGATGGCGGGGCGGAAGTGAGCGGTCTCGTCCATTTCGCGAACGTGGGGGCCGATCTGTTCGCGGGCGAACTGGCGGATCGACTGCTGGAACATCCGCTCGTCTTCGGAGAGGAGCGTCAACGGGGAGGACATAGCACCAGTCTAGGCCGGGATCAGGCGCGGGTCCACCAGGAGCTGGTAGAGATGGCGGAACTGCTCGAGGGTGATTTGCTCGGCGCGGAGGGAGGCTTCGGGGAGCGGATCGACGCGGTCGTGGCCGAAGAAGGGACTCAAATTGTTGCGCAAAGTCTTGCGTTTCTGGCGGAAGCACAGGCCGATAAAAGCGAGCAAGGGCGCCGGGTCGGTAGGCGGGTCGCCGTGATGGCGGGGTGTGAGGCTGATGACGGCGGAGTCGACCTTGGGGGGAGGAGTGAAGGCGGAGGGAGGGACCTTGACGACCACCTTGGGTTCGGCGAAGAGTTGGGTGGCGACGGTGAGGAAACCGTAGTCGCGGGTGCCGGGCTTGGCGGCGATGCGCTCCGCCACTTCCTTCTGAATGAGGAAGACGGCGCGTTCCAGCAGGCGGCCCATGGCGAGGGTGCGTTCGATGACCGGTGAGGTGATGTAGTAGGGGAGGTTACCGACGACGATGGCCGGACCCCACTGGGTGAGGTCAGTGGCCAGGATGTCGCCGCTCACGACCTTGAGCTTGGGGTTGCCGGCGAACTTCAGGAGGAGATAGCTGACGAGTTCGGGGTCGAGTTCGACGGCGATGACCCTCTCGGCGCCTTCCAGAAGCAATTCGGTGAGGGCGCCCTTGCCGGGTCCGATCTCGATGACGGTGCGGGCGGGACACGCGGCGGCGGCGATCTTTTCGAGATAGACGCGGCGATGGAGGAAGTGCTGACCGAGACGCTGGCCCAAGCCTGAATCCGCCTAGCCGCGGACCTCCATCTGGCTGCGGCGGAGGGTGATGCGGGTCTTACCGGACGCGGGCTGACCGAACATCGTAGCGGGCGTGAACTTGGTCAGCAGTAAGGTGTTTTCGAGGCTGCGGACGAGGTTGGCATCCTGAGCCCAAGCCTGACCGGAGGGGATAGTGTAGTCAGTAATACGGCCACGCTCGTCGATGCTGACATCGACGACAATATCCTCGTCGGAGAGTTGAAACGACAGGGAAGAGGCAAGTGTCGCCTGAGTGGACAGGTTGGTGGGGACATCCCCAACAATCACTGTCGGTACGGCGAGTGAGGGGGCCAACGCAGCGAACAGGAGCAAGGCTGAGATGATGCCGCCGGCGAAAGGTACGGCGACCGGCTTCATGAGGTTATCAATCCGCAGAAGGAGTTCGGAACGCAGGTGCGTCAACAGGGTGGGCAGACTGCTGCGGCTCCGGCGCCGCGATGCTTCGCGCGAGGCGAGCACGCGCAACCGGTCCACAAGGTCGCTGGGCGCGTGGGGCTTCGGTAAAGCCCTCAATTTCTGGCTAACCTGGCCAACATCAACGGGATTCATGTCAGTCGACTCCTTGCGGAGCAAATACCAACCTCGGCTCCAATTGAAGACGGTGAGCGAGCCGGTCGCGCAGCGCTTCGCGGCCACGCAGGATTCTGGACTTCACCGTACCCAGGGAGATTTGGAGAATGTCGGCGATCTCCTCGTACGCCAATCCTTCGATGTCGCGCAGGACGACGGCTTCGCGGAAAGCTGGGCGCAACTCCTGCAGAACTTCCTCGATACACGCCTGGGTTTCGTGGTCGAGGGTGATTTCAAAGGGGCTTGGATTCTGATCATGCAAGGACTGTTCGAGAGTCCTGCCATCACCCTGATCCTCGTCCAAACCGATCTCATGGCCGCGCCGGCGCGAAAACCAGCGGCGGTGATTGCTGGCTTCGTTGACGGCAATCCGGTAGATCCAGGTTTTGAGGCTGGACTGACCGCGGAATGTACCAACGCGCCGGAAGACCTTGAGAAAGACCTCCTGAACGACGTCGCCGGCATCGGAAGGATCGCTCATCAAGCGGTAGACAAGGCTATAGACCGGATTCTGAAAACGCTCGATGAGCGCTTCATAGGCCTGCTCATCACCGCGGCGGAGACCATCGAGAAGGAGCTGATCGACTGGCGAAAGTCCCGTTACAGTGCCAGTCAGGTCCCACTGCGGCGTGCAGGCATCCAGATCGAAGCTGACGGTAGAGTCTGCCACTAGACGCTCGCCTTCTATTCTAAAGAGTTGGACACCGGGTGGCTAGGGAAAGTTCCAGGAATCAGGCGAAGACGTCGAGAATGGGTCTGCCTTTGCCGTCTTTCGTGACATAGAAGGGGCGGCGCTCGACCTGGTAACCGTGGTCGGGCGGGATCCCCATGGCGTGATAGATGGTGGCGTGGAGGTCCTCGATTTTGACGGGGTTCCTGACCACCTTACAGGGTCGCTCGTCAGCGGTTTCGCCGTAGAGGTGGCCTTTCCTGACACCGCCTCCGAACAGGAGGACGGCCCCCGCCTCGGTGAAGTGGCGGTGCATGCCGTACTGTTTGATATCGGTGAGTTCGGTGGGAATCTTGACCTGGTCCTGGACGGGCTTGTCGGGCTTGCCTTCCTGAATCATGTCGCGACCGAACTCGGAGGCGACGACGATGAGGGTCCGGTTGAGGAGGCCGCGCTCCTCGAGGTCGAGAACGAGTTGGGAGAGAGGTTGGTCGATGGTGCGCTTCATGTCAAGCGCGCGGGTGTGGCCGTTCTCGTGGGTATCCCAATAGCGGAAGGGGATGTACTCGCTGGTGACTTCGATGAAACGTGCGCCGGCTTCGGTGAGACGGCGGGCGAGGAGGCAGCCCTGGCCGAAACGAGACAGTCCGTATTTCTTGCGGGACTCTTCGGGTTCCAGC
>JAEUQD010000668.1 GCA_016789925.1 Bryobacterales bacterium
CTTCTGAAAGAAACCAGTGCCTAAACCCGCCTCAAGGCTCATTCCCGGCCGCCTCCAGGTTCATCGCGACGGCTACGGCTTCGTCACGCCCGAAAAGCCGATCGAAGGGGTTGAAGGAGACATTTTCCTCCCGCCGCCGGCGGCCGCCAAGGCGATGCATGGCGATCGCGTGGCGGTCCGCATCGTACGCTTGAATCCGCGCGACGGCCGCGCCGAAGGCGACATCGGCAAAGTGCTCGAGCGCGCCAATACGTCGATCGTGGGCAAGTTTCGGATCAAGAATCGAGGCTTCTTCGTTCAGCCGCACGACGAGCGGCTGCAGCAGTGGATCCACATCCCCGCCAAACTCGCTGTACCCGCGGGCGGGCTCGCGTTGGACCGCATCGGCGCCGCGCCGGTTTCGATCACCAACCCGCAGGAACTCGAAGGCATGATCGTCACCGCCGAGATCATCGAGTTTCCCCAACAGGACGAGTCGCCGGTGGGCCGTATTATCGAGGTGCTCGGGTATCCCGACGACTTCGGCGTGGACGTCGAGATCGTCATCCGTAAGCACCGCATCCCGAACCGGTTTCCGCCCCAGGTGATCGAGCAGGCCACGCAAATTTCGCCCTCGCTCGCCGAAGCCGACTGGCGCGGCCGCGAGGACTTTCGCTCCTACGACATCGTCACGATCGATGGAGAAACCGCGCGGGACTTCGATGACGCGGTCTGGATCGACCGGCTGCCCAACGGCCACTGGGCGCTCCAGGTCCACATCGCCGATGTTGCACATTACGTGCGGCCGGGCACTCCTATCGACGTCGAAGCCGCCCTGCGCGGCACGAGCGTCTACTTTCCGGACCGTGCCGTGCCGATGCTGCCGCTGGAGCTTTCCACCGAAATCTGCTCGCTCAAGCCGCAGGTGGAACGGCTGGTGATGTCGGCCATTCTCGAACTCGACCATCAGGGCGATGTTGTCAGCCAGCGCTTCACGCGCGGCGTTATCCGGTCGACCGAGCGGATGACCTATACCGCCGTCCACGCGATTCTCGAAGGCGACCCCGCGCTTCGCGAGCGGTACCAGCCGCTGGTGGAGCGCTTTGAGATGATGCGCGAGCTCGCTCTGGTGCTCAATCGCAAGCGTACCCGGCGCGGTTCCATCGATTTCGACCTGCCTGAGCCTCTGATTGAGTTCGATGAATTTGGGCAGATGATCGGCGTTACCCGCAGCATTCGCAACATTGCGCACCGCATCATCGAGGAATTCATGCTCGCGGCCAACGAGGCGGTTGCCGCTCACATCACTGCAGCCGCGCTGCCGATGGTGTATCGCGTGCATGACACACCAGACCCCAAGAAGGTGGTTGAGTTCGAGGAAATCGCGCGGCAGTTCGGCGCTTCCCTCGGTATCAAGGGCCTAGGCGCACAGAAGTTTTCCAACATCACGCGCCATGCCGACGGCCGCAAATCCCGCCGCGACATCACGGTCACCGACACCAACTTCAAGGTGACGTCGCGCCATTATCAGCGGCTGGTCGCGCACCTGGAAGGGAAGCCCGAAGAGCGCATTCTCGCCTACCTGATGCTGCGGTCGCTCAAGCAGGCGCGCTACTCTGCCGAGAACCTCGGCCACTTCGCGCTGGCCTCGGACTGTTACACCCACTTCACTTCGCCTATCCGCCGCTACCCGGACCTGCTGGTTCATCGCGTTCTCGGCGCGATGCTCGACTCTTCCGGCGCGCCCTATTCCGAGCAGTGGCTCGCTGCAACGTCAGAAAAGTGCTCGACCACCGAGCGCCGGGCCGCCGAGGCGGAGCGCGAACTGGTGGAGTGGAAAAAGATCAAGTTCATGGTGGAGCACGTGGGAGACGAGTTCGATGCGCTCATCATCAGCACCACCAAGTTCGGTTTCTTCGTGGAACTGGCGGAAATGTTTGTCGAAGGTCTGGTCCCCATCGATACGCTGCCCGGCGACCGCTACGGCTTTCAGGAGAACTCACGCAGGATTGTGGGCGACCGTACGCGGCGCACGTTCTCCATCGGCGACCAAGTCCGCGTCAGGCTCGACCGCATTGATGGAGTTGAACGCAAGCTTCAGTTTTCGGTAGTAATGGAAAAGAAGGGTCGCAAACGATGAGTCTCGTGCTTACCGCGGAAGAAATCAGGGTGCTTGGCGTATTGATCGAAAAGGACATGGCCACGCCTGAGTACTATCCGCTGTCCTTGAACGCTCTTACCAATGGATGCAACCAGAAGAGCAATCGCGACCCGATGGTGAACTACGACGAAGACACCGTGCAATCGGTGTTGGATTCGCTGAAGTCCAAGCAGTTGATCATGGTCCACTCCGGCGCGCGCGTCACCAAGTATGGCCATCGCGCATCGGAGCTTCTCAATATCAACAATCGCGAACTCGCGGTGATCTGCGTACTGCTGCTGCGGGGGGCGCAGACGCTTAACGAAATCAAGACGCGCACGCAGTCGCTGCATGAATTTGACGACTTGCAGTCGGTGGAAGTGGTGCTGCGGCGTCTAGAAGAGCGCGGGATGACTGCGTTCATCGAACGCCAGGCGGGCATGCGCGAGCCCCGCTGGACGCACCTGTTCGCCGGGGAACCGCTGCTGCCGGCGGCGCAGCCGGAAGCCGTCCATCAACCCACGCATTCGCCCCTAGCTGAGCGCGTGTCCAAGCTTGAAGCGGAACTTGCCGAACTCCGCGAAGAGTTCGCCGAATTCCGCAAGCAGTTTCAGTGAGCTTTGCGCGGGATCGCGATCAAGGCATAGGCCAGCGCGGCAAAGCCGAGTAGAGACAACCACCCGCCCCAAGTCGCGTAGAACCCAAAGCCCGGGGAGCCTGTCAATACCTGGGTGAACGACGGGATGCCCGCCACAAAGGTTACGGCCAGCAATATTCCGACAATCGCTTCGCCGGCCACCAAACCACTGGCCAGCAGCGTTCCGCGTTCTTCGTCGACGCCCACGCGGTCGGCAATCGCGCGAATCACGCCCCCGGCGAAGATGGCGGAGCTCGTATCGAAGGGCAGGTACATTCCGACCGCGATCAACATCGGCGCCTTGGCGTCGCACAGGAGCATCATGACGCCTAACGCGCCGCCTATCGCAATGAGGCCCCAAGCCATCTGTCCGCCGACGATTCCCTTGGCCAGTTGCGCCATCAGGCCCGCCTGCGGGGCGGGCAGTTCGCGCCCGCCGATGCCCCCCGCGCTCGCCTCGTGCAACACGATAATCGGAGCCATCAGGAAGAATGCCAACAGTACCACCGCGGCGATTTCCATGACCTGCATCTTCCACGGCGTGCCGCCCAACAGATGTCCGGCTTTCAAATCCTGAATCAACGATCCCGATACCGACGCCGCGCAAGCCACTACGGCAGCCACTCCCAGCACCGCGGCTACGCCTTCCTTGCCCGTCACGCCCACGGCCAACAGCAGGAGCGCGGCAATCACCAGCGCGGCCAGCGTCAATCCGGATAACGGTTGATTAGACGCACCGACGAGCCCCACCAGGTAGCCGCCAAGCGCCGACAGCAGGAACCCGGTGATTGTCATCACGACCGCGGCCACGATCGCCGCCACCCAACCTCCGGTGAAGTAGTAATAGATGGCGCCGATCGGAATCAGGAGCAAAAGTGTCGCTACCAGAACGCCCTTCAGGGGCAGGTCTTTGTCGGTGCGATCGGTTGCCGTGCCGTCCAACTGTGTGCGGCTCGAAGCCTCCAGTGCGCCCTTGATGGAATCCCGAATGGCGTGGCGCATCCCGAACATCGTGTTCGCCGCGGCCACCAGCATGGCGCCGACCGCAATCGGACGCACCACGTTGTACCAAAGCGTGAACGCCGCGACGTCCGGTGTTGCGCCGCCAATGCGCCGCGACAGGTCCGGATCGAAGAACATCAGCAAGGGAATCAGCACCCACCACGCCAGGATTCCGCCGGAGACGTTGATGGACGCCAGGCGCGGGCCAATGATGTAGCCGATTCCGATCAACGCAGGCGATAGCGCCGGCGTGGCCCAGGGAATTCCCCCAGCGTGCCGCACCTCGCCAATCGGCGCGCGTTCGAAGTTGAAGTGGCGCAAGACCGATTCGGGAAAGGCCCAGAAGCCCTCGATGTAGTCGCGGAAGATCCGCAGCCCCTTGTCGCTCTTGAGAATCTGAATCAGCCCGCCGAGCGCCATGGCGCCAAAAACATATCGCGGTGCATCTGTTTTTTCTTCGCCGGCCCGCGTGATCTCGTAGCAGGCCACGCTTTCCGGCCACGGAAGTTTCGCTTCCACGACGAGCGCCCGCCGCAGCAGGATGATGAAGAAGGTGCCGATCAGACCGCCGGTGAGGAGGATCATCGTCGCTTCCCAATAGTGCACCCGCAGGTCGGTCCAGATCCGCTGGCCCGCAACTTCCGCCAACATGAAGGACGGAATCGTGAAGATCGCTCCGGCCACCAACGCTTCTCCGACGCTCGCCGCCGTGCGCGCGATGTTCTGTTCCTGGAGAGTTCCGCGAAACCGCGGCAACCGGAACAGGGCCATGGCGATGACGGCCGCGGGAATCGTCGCGCTTACGGTTTGTCCGGCGCGCATTCCCAGGTAGGCATTGGCCGCTCCAAAGACGAAGGCCAGAAAGAGACCGAGGCCAACTGCCTTGACAGTCAACTCGGCGGGTTCCAGCGGACGCTGCATAAGGCGGATGGTAGCAGAGCACCCGGCGCGATGTATCATTTTCGATAAGTCATGCGTTCTTTTGTTTTGTGGTTTGCCGCCCCCGTGTTGCTCGGCGCGCAAGTGTCGGCCTACCCGGAGGTTTATCCCGCCGCGAGGCAGGGCAGCCAGTACATGCACAACTACTACCTGCCGCCCGCGCCTTCGTCCACTCCCTGGTGGCCCAGTTGGTCACCCGACGGCAAGGCAATCGCCTTCGCGATGCACGGTTCCATCTGGAAAGTGGACCTGGCGACCAATATCGCCACGCAACTCACCTATGGGCCGAAGTATCACTCCTCGCCGGAGTGGTCGCCCGATGGACGCTGGATCGTCTACACGGCCGACGCCGACGCCCGTTCTATTCAACTGGAAATCCTCAACGTGGCCACGGGAGAAACGCACGCGCTCACTTCCGACGACCAGGTTTATCTTGAACCCGCCTGGTCGCCCGACGGCAAGACGCTCGCCTACGTCTGCACGAAGCCCAGCGGCTATTTCAATATCTACATGCGGCCCATCAGCGAAGGCCGCTGGACCGGCGACGAAGTGACGCTGACCAGAGACAACCGCTACCCGCGCGCCCGCCTCTATGTCGGCAACTGGGATTCCAACACCAACCCTACGTGGACGCCGGATGGCAAAGAGATTGTCTACATGTCCAACCGCAACATCCCGCTGGGGACCGGTGACGTGTATCGCATGCCCGCGCGCGCCAATGGCGAAGTGGAGGCCGTCAAGGTGCATTCGGAACAGACGCTCTACCGCACGCACCCGCACGTCAGCCTGGACGGGAAGCGTTTTGTCTATTCCTCGACGGGCGGCGCCTCCGACGAATACTCGAACCTATACGTACTTCCGGTGAAAGGCGGCCAACCCTACAAGCTCACGTTTGGCAACAGCGACCACTTCCATCCGCGCTTTTCGCCCGACGGCGAGTGGATCGCCTACATCGGCAATGAAGGCGGCCTGCCGTGGCTGTGGTTGTTGGAAACCTACGGCGGAACGCGGAAGCGGGTGCTGTTCAGCGATCTGAAATGGAAGCAACCCACGGGCAAGGTGCATCTGCGCGTGGTGGATGAGAAGGGTGTGGAAACGGCCGCGCGGATTCACATGGCCACTCCCGACGGCAAGTTCTATGCGCCCTCAACGGCGTATTCGCGGCG
>JAEUQD010000675.1 GCA_016789925.1 Bryobacterales bacterium
ACCTGGTGGCGTTCATGGAGGCATTGACGGGCGAGTTCCCGTATGAAGTCGGACCGCCTTCGGCGCAGAGTTCGGGGATTCAGTAATGCGGGAAGTTCTGGCGGTGAGTCTGCTTGTGTTGACGGGTTGTGCGAGCAATCCGCCGATGGTTGAGAAGAAGGCGGCCGCGTATTTCAAAGTGGATCCGGCGACCGCTGGCACGGTGTCCGGCAAGGTGGCGTTTACGGGTAAGAAGCCCAACCTCCAGAAGATCCGGATGGAGGCGGAAGAGGACTGCATGAAAGTCCACAAGACGCCTCCGGTGGACCCCTCCGTGGTGGTGAACGCCAATGGCACGCTGCGCAACGTGTTCGTGTATGTGAAGACGGGGCTGGAAGGCAAGACCTTTGAGCCGGTGACGGCGGCGGTGCAGTTTGACCAGAAGGGCTGTATGTTCGCGCCGCGCGTGATGGGCATCCAGGTGGGCCAGCCGCTGAGCATCACCAATAGCGATACGGTGACCCATAACGTGCATCCGCTGCCACGCAAGAACCGGGAGTGGAACCAGGGACAGCCACCGGGTTCGCCGGCGCTGGAGCGCCAATTCACGATGCCGGAAATCATGATTCCGGTGAAGTGCAACGTGCACGCGTGGATGAGGAGCTATATCGGAGTCATGCCGCATCCGTATTTCGCGGCGACCGGGGACGAGGGGACTTTCGAGTTGAAGAACCTGCCGCCGGGCGAGTATGTCGTCGAGGCGTGGCACGAGAAGTACGCGCCGCAGGAACAGAAGATTACGGTTTCTCCGTCGGGCGCGGTGACGGCCGATTTTACGTTCAAAGGGGAGTAAGGCGACCATGTTGAAGCGTGTTTTTTGCGCAGCCCTGCTGGCGCTGCCGCTGCTGGCCGAGGTCAAGCTGCCGGCGATTATCTCGGACCATATGGTGCTGCAACGGGGCATCCCGGTGAAGATTTGGGGGTGGGCCGAGGCCGGCGAGAGTGTTACGGTGCAGTTCGCCGGGCAGACGGTCACGGGGATGACGCAGCCTGACGGCAAATGGGGCGTGTGGTTAGCACCCTTGAACGCGGGCGCCAGCGGCGAATTGACGATAGCGGGCAAGAACACGCTGAAGGTGCAGGATGTGCTCGTAGGCGAGGTTTGGGTCGGATCCGGACAATCGAACATGCAGTGGACCGTGCAGCGGTCGATGAATCCGGAACAGGAAGCGCGGAATGCGAACTATCCGCAAATCAGGCTGTTCCGGGTGCCTCTGAAGACCTCGGAATCGCCGGAGTCCGATGTCCAGGCGAAGTGGGAAGTATGCGCGCCGGAAACGATTCCCCAGTTTTCGGCGGTGCTGTACTTCTTCGGACGGAGCCTGCACAAGCACATGAACGTGCCGTTCGGGTTGATCCAGACGGCCTACGGCGGGACGCCGGCACAGGCGTGGACGTCGAAAGAAGCGCTGGCCGGCGACGCGGCGCTGGTGCCGATTCTCGGCGAGTGGACGAAGGCGCTGGATCGTTTCCCCGAGGGCATGGAGAAGTACCACGCGGCGATGGCCCAGTGGGAAAAGAACGGGGCCAAGGGGCCGCGTCCCGGGCGTCCGTTGGGTCCGGGGCATGCTCATCAGCCGTCTGGGTTGTACAACGCGATGGTTCATCCGCTGCTGCCCTATGGAATCAAAGGGGCCATCTGGTATCAGGGCGAATCGAACGCCTCGAAGGTGCAGGCGCCGCTGTACAAGCGACTGTTCGAAGTCATGATCCAGGACTGGCGCGAGAAGTGGGGCCAAGGCGACTTCCCGTTCCTCTGGGTGCAGTTGGCGAACTTCGCCAAGGCCGGGTCGCCGGAGGATTGGGTGCTGGTGCAGGAGGCGCAGACCCAGACCACGGAGCTGAAACGGACGGGCCAGGCAGTGATCAACGATATCGGCGACCCCGTGGATATTCATCCGACGAATAAGCAGGACGTCGGTGCGCGGCTGGCGCTGGCGGCCCGACACTACGCGTACGGGGAGCAGTTGGTGTATTCGGGTCCGCGGTACCGGATGGTGACAGCGGAAGGTCCGACCACGGGCGACCGTGGGGCGAAACTGCGTGTCTGGTTTGAGAGCGTCGGGGGTGGGCTTCAGGCGCGCGGCGGTGGTGCTCTGAAAGGATTTGAGCTGGCGGGTCCCGATGGGGTGTGGCAAGCGGCGGATGCAAGGGTGGATGGGCCGACGGTGGTGGTTTCCTCAGCAACCGTGGCGAATCCCCGCGCGGTGCGCTACGCCTGGGCGGCGAACCCGGACTGCAATCTGATTAACGCGGAAGGGCTGCCGGCCGGCGTGTTCCGGGGTTCGTTGCGGTAGCTTCCGACTTTTTTTAGTCCAGCCGCGTCTTTACACTTGGAACGGGAGCAACCGTTTTGATTCTCCGGGAAGTGGAAGACCGGGACCTGGTGGGGAAAGCCCGCCGGGGCGATCTGGACGCGTATAACGTACTGGTTTCGCGTTGGGATCGTCGTGTCTTCAACTACCTACTGAAGCTGGTAGGGCATCGGGAAGACGCGATGGACTTGAGCCAGGACGTATTTCTTAAGGCCTATCAGAACCTGAATAAGCTGGACGATCCGGGACGGTTCGGCGCGTGGCTATACCGGATTGCCCATAACGAAGCCTACTCCTTGTTGCGGAAAGCCAGGTGGGATGGAGAGGAGCTGACGGAGACGGCTCCTCCACCGCCGGGTGGCCGGATGCTACCGGTGGAAACTTCGCTGGCGGTGACGGCTGCGCTGGACCGGTTGACGCCGGATCAACGCGAAGCGGTTGTGCTGAAGGTATATGAAGGCTTCAAGTTCGAGGAAATGGCCGAGATTCTCGGGTGTCCGGTGTCGACCGTAAAGTCGCGGTTGTACACGGCCCTGGATTTGTTAAAGGAAACACTCACGGCGGGGGGAAAGCGCAGTCATGAGTTGCGACAGGATTGATCTAAAAGCGTATCAGTGGGGCGAGGCAAGCCCGGCGGAAGCGGCCATGGTGGAACAGCACACGGCGTCGTGCGCCGCCTGCCGCGAGGAACTCGACCGGCTGGAGTTGACGCAAAAGCTGATGCAAGCGGTGCCCGACGAGGCGATACCCCAACGCATTGCGTTTGTTTCGGACAAAATTTTCGAACCCAGTTGGTGGCAGAAGTGGTTGCGTCCGAATCCGGCGTGGGGACTGGCGTCGGCGCTGATGCTGGTTTCGGCGGTGGGGCTGAACATGCTGTACCGGCCGGAGCCGCTGGTGGTGAAGCAGACTTCGGGTGTCTCGATGCAGCAGATCACCGCGCGGATGGACGCGGAGCTGGCGCGGCGCGTCGACGCGGCGGTAAAGCAGGCTGTGAGCGAGAGTGAAGCGCGGCAGGCCAAATTACTGAAGGCGACGCTGGAACGCGCGGAACTGGACCACAAGGCGGAACTGCTCCAGGTGCGCGAGGAGATTGAAGTGATGGGCAAGCGCGTGAACACAATGCGCGTAATGACGGCGCGGGCCGATGTGGGAGACGTGCGATGATGCGCCGGTGGTGGATCGGGCTCGCCGCGGTGGCGCTTTGTCTGGCAGCGCCGCCCAAGGTGTCGCGGGCGCAATTGAAAGTGCTGGAAGTGGGGTTTGACCAGCGGATCGGGCGGGCGAACATCGACGACCCATTCGACATTCTCGGCGCAACGCGGGCTGTCTACATGGATGGCTTCGGCGTGGTGCTGTCGACGGAAGTGAACCTCGTGGTGGGTCCGGCGATCACGCCGTTCCGGCCCAAGCTGTCGGTCGAAGAGGTGGAGAAGTTGCGGCAGCGGAAGCTGGCCCGGTTACCGCAATTGAAGCAATTGATGCGCGACATGATGATCACCTCGGCAACCACCTTGAAATCGATGCCCGCGGAAGAGCAGGTGGTGGTGGGCTCGCATCTCTTCTTCTATTCGTGGGAGGACCGGAAGGACCTGCCCGAGCAACTGGTGATGAAAGCGTCGCGGAAGGCGTTGCTGGAGGTGGAAGCGGGAAGGTCCAAAGTCGAAACGGTCGTACAGGAACAGGCCTTTTAAAGATGAGGCTGGGAGAGATCCTGATCAGCCGGGGCGTGGTGACTGCGGACGAAGTGCAGCAGGCGTTGGAACTGCAGAAGGAACGCGGCGACAAGATCGGCAAGATTCTCGTGGATTTGGGCTATGTGGCGCAGCGCGAAGTGCTGGGGGCGCTGACTGAACAGTTGGGTGTGCGGCTGGTCGCGCTGGAGGGCCCGCCACCACTGACGCCGGAAACCGAGCGGCTGTCGCCTCGGTTTCTGAGGCAGTTCCGGTGCGTGCCGGCGGGCCTCGACGACTCCTCGCTCGTGCTGGCAATGGCCGATCCGCTCGATTTCGAGACGATCGCGGCCGTGCGCCACGTTACCGGTTTGAAGGTGCAACCGGTGCTGGCCAGCGAGCAGGAGATCGCCGACGCGGTGGAGCGCTACTACGGCGAATCGGCGCGCCATGATGGCGCGGCGCTGGATGACTTCAACGCCGAGGCGAACGAAGATCTGGAGCATCTGCGCGACATGGCGTCGGAGGCTCCGGTGATCCGTCTGGTGAACGCGATGATCGGGTCGGCGGTGGAAAAGCGCGCGAGCGACATTCATATCGAGCCGTTTGAAAAAGAGTTTCGTATCCGGTTTCGTGTGGACGGAGTGCTTCAATTGCAGGAAGCGCCGCCGCGCGAGTTGAAGGCGGCGATGATTTCGCGCGTGAAATTGATGGCCAAGCTGAACATCGCCGAACGGCGGCTGCCGCAGGACGGCCGCATCAAGATCCGGACGCTGGGCCGTGAAGTGGATTTGCGTGTTTCGACGCTGCCGACGCTGTATGGGGAAAGCGTCGTGATGCGTATTCTGGACCGCAGTGCGGGCGAACAGTTCTACGACCTGCGCAAGTTGGGGTTCACCGGCCACATGCTGGACCGGATGGAGTATTTCACCCAACTGCCGCACGGGATTTTTCTGGTGACGGGGCCGACCGGTTCGGGGAAATCGACGACTCTGTATTCGGCGCTGAAGCGCATTAATCTGAGCGACCGCAAGATTATCACGATCGAAGACCCGGTGGAATATCAGATGGACGGGATCAACCAGATCCATGTGAATCCGCAAATCGGGCTGACGTTCGCCGCCGGATTGCGGCACATCGTGCGGCAGGACCCGGACGTGATCATGGTGGGCGAAATCCGAGACCGGGAAACGGCGGACATTGCGATCCGGTCGGCGCTGACCGGGCACCTGGTGTTTTCGACGCTGCACACCAACGACGCGCCGAGCGCGATTACGCGGCTGACGGACATGGGCGTGGAGAACTACCTGATTACTTCGTCGCTGGTGGCGGTGCTGGCGCAGCGTCTAGTGCGTGTGATCTTCCCGCAGTGCAAGCATCAAGGGGAAGATGCCCTTTCACCGGCGGGCGAGATGGTGCCCACGTTTCGCGGCGCCGGCTGCGAGCATTGCTATGGGACGGGCTATCGCGGTCGTGTCGGGATCTTCGAGATGATGCAGTTGAACGACGAGATCCGCCGGTTGATCATGGCCAATGAAGATTCCGGCGTGTTGACGACCGCGGCCAAGCGAAATGGCATGAATACACTGCGCGAGGATGGTTGGGACAAGATCGGGCGTGGCGTGACGACGGTGGAGGAAGTGTTGCGGGTGACACAAGAGTTCTAGCGCTATGGCGACCAGTTTTCACTTTCGCGCGGTGGCTCCGGATGGCAAAGTGCGGACAGGTTCGTTGACCGCGGAGTCGCAGAAACTGGTGGCGGTGGAACTGCGCAAACAGGGGCTGACGCCGGTATTCATCGGTCTTCAGCCGAAGAAGGGCTTCGAGTTCCAGTTGCCGAAATTCGGCGGCGCCAAGCGGCGGAACGTACTGTTCTTCACCCAGGAATTGTCGACGTTGCTCACTAGCGGCATCCCGCTGGACCGCGCGCTTCAGATCACGACCGAACTCACCGAGCAGAACCAGTTCCGCCTGGTGATTCAAGACGTGCTGCGTGT
>JAEUQD010000690.1 GCA_016789925.1 Bryobacterales bacterium
GCCGACCCGAACCTCCAGCGGCGCACCATCTACCGCATGAACGTGAACTCCGGCGGCAATCCGCTGCTGGACGCGCTCGATTGTCCGCTGCCCTCGATGAAAGCTCCCAAGCGGTCCGCGACCACGACGGCGTTGCAGGCGCTCAGCCTGATGAACAATCCCTTCGTGCAGCGGATGGCCGATGCGCTGGCCAATCGCCTGCAAGCTGAGCGCCCGGACACCGTCACGCGCGTGGACCGCGCCTTCCAACTCGTTCTCGGCCGTTCGCCCCGCCCGGAAGAACTCGGCGCCAGCGTGCAACTGGCCGACCAGTCCGGTCTCGCCGCGCTCTGTTGGGGCCTTTTCAACTCCAGCGAGTTCCTCTATGTCCGGTAACTCGCGGCGCAAAGTCCTGCTCGATGCCGGCGCGGGCTTCGGCTGGCTTTCGGTCTCCTCTTTGGCGTCCGGCGCGAGTCCGCACTTTCCCGGCAAGGCCAAACGCGTCCTCCAGGTGTTCCAGGTAGGCGGCATGAGCCATCTGGACACCTTCGACTACAAGCCAGAACTGGCCCGGCGCAACGGGCAACCGTTCGACATGCCGACCTTTTTCGGACAGGGCGGCACCCTGCTCGGCAATGTCTTCGAGTTCAAGCAGCGCGGCCAGAGCGGACTCTGGGTGAGCGACCTGCTGCCCAACCTCGCTCAATGCGCGGATCGGCTCACCGTCATCCGCACCATGGTGTCGAAAAGCGCCAACCACATGCCCGCCGTCGCCCACATGAACACCGGCTTCATCCTGACTGGTTTTCCGAGCATGGGCGCCTGGGTGGTTTACGCCTTGGGGTCCGATGCGGAGAATCTGCCGTCGTTTGTCGTCCTGCCGGATGCGCGCGCCCATCCCTGGGGCGGCACGGTGCAGTGGACCAACGGGTTCCTCCCCTCCGCCGTGCAGGGCACCCAGTTCCGCAAAGCCAGCTCACCCGTCCCTGATCTCACCACTCCGCAAAGTACCAGCCCCGAATCCCGCCGCGCCGCGCTCGATTGGCTGGGCCGCATGAACCGGCGCTACGCCGATGAGCATCCGGGCGATTCCACGCTCGACGCCCGGCTACGCAGCTACGAACTGGCCGCTTCCATGCAACTAAGCGTTCCCGGCATCGCGGACCTGTCGACCGAATCGGAAGCTACCCGTCGCCTCTACGGCTTAGATGACAAAGAGACGGAACCGCTCGGCCGCCAGTGCCTGCTCGCCCGCCGCCTGATTGAGAAGGGAGTCCGGTTTGTTCAGGTCTATCACGGCGGCTCATCGGTGGACTGGGACGCCCACGGCGCGATCGTTACCAATCACACCAAACGAGCCAAGGAGTACGACCTTCCCGTGGCGGGGCTGTTACGCGATCTTGCCGCCCGCGGTCTCCTCCAGGACACGCTCGTCATGGGCGTCACCGAATTCGGCCGTACACCGGTGGCGCAAGGCACCGGCAAATCCGCCGGCCGCGATCATCATCCCGACTGCTTTACCTGCTGGCTGGCGGGAGCGGGCGTCAAACCCGGCTTCGCCTACGGCACGTCAGACGATTTGGGGCAGAAACCCGCCGAGAATCCGGTGACTGTCCACGATTTCCACGCCACCGCCCTGCACCTCTTGGGCCTGGACCACGAAAAGCTCACCTACTATCACAACGGCATCCGCCGCCGGCTCACCGACGTACACGGGCACGTGGTCCGTGGCTTCCTGGCTTAGCGCTGGTCCAAGTCTGCCAGAAACACGCGGCGCGCCTCCCGGAATTCGTCCGGCAGCATCGGTCCCAGGGCGCTCATTTCCTCGGCGGCCGCCCGTTCCTGGCTGAACGTTCGCAGGATGGTGATCACCGCCTGGTCGACGGCCTGTTCCAACTCAGGCGTGTACTGCGCAGCCGCGTCGATCAGGCGGTTGGTCCGAACCATCAGATTCTCGGCGGTTTGGATGCGCAGCGCGGCGTCCTTGACAACCTCTGCATGCTTGATGGCCGCCATGTGGGGGCCAAACTGGTTCACAAACTCGCCCCAACGTTCCAGAATCAGCATCACCCCGTAGCGGTGACTGTCCAACTGCATCTCGAAAGCAAACGCAGCGCCTTTGGGTTGGGCGTGGAGCCGGCCCAGGAAGGATTTCGTGGCTTCCAAAGCGCTCGTGAGCGAATCGGAGAACGCGCTGACGCACCCCATGAACTCCGGCTCGTTCAGGGCCGGGTAGCGAAGGATTCGCATCTCAGGCGAGATTGGTGCCCAGTTCTGCCAGGAACTGTTCCGGAGTCATCGCTTCGCCTTCGTTCATCCGCGCCAGGAGGGTGTCGATACGCTCCTTGGCCTCTTCTTTGCGCCCATCGCGAATGAAGCCGTCGACGAAATGCTCGCCGGCCATGGCCCGGTTGATCTCCGACTCCTTATTGTGGTCCTGCAATTCGGTGTAGTAGACCACCCGGTACTGCGTACGGTAGGTCGTCTCGTGATACACCTCGAACATTGTTTTCTCGGACTCAAACACCATAAACCGTTCAGCGTATCGCTAATTTGCGCGTACGGGCAAGGTAAATCCGGCAGAAACGCGTCCATCGACATTGACAGTGAGGATTTGGCTCCCCGGCGGTACCCCTTGATCGAGGATAAACTGCACCACATGATTGCCACCCTGCTGCGCCGTCACCTGCGCCGCACGGTGTTGCAGCGCCCCCACCTGAACCGTCACCCGGCTGGTAGCGATCTCTTGTCCCGGGTCTCCCAGCCCCGACACGACCACGCTCAGCAATTCACCCGGCTGCGCCGGCCGCGCGGCGTCCACTCGCGTCCCGGATACCTGCACCGACACCACTGCAGGCGGTGGAATGTCGATCCCCATCGCAATGGGCCGTGGGGATTCGATCCCCGGTGTGGTCACCCGCAGCACAGCCACCCCAGGCGTCAGTCCTGCCGGTACCGTGAACGTGAGCACGCCTCCCGTCCAGGAAACGATCTGCGCCGGCCGGTCGTTCACCGTCACAGTCAACCCGTTGGCGGGAACCTCTGTAATCGGCCCGGTCAGGGTCGCCTGCGCCAACCCGCCAACCGGGATGTCCACCCGCCCGGAGGTACCATCCACAACCGGACCTCGAAAGCTCGACGGCCGCGAACCACCGGCAACCACGACAAAGCCGCCCGGTTGAACGCTCATCCGTAGCCCATTCAACAACGAGACCGTCGTTGCGCCCGGCAACGTGCTCGGCGAAGCGATCACGTTCGCCAGCACCCGGTTCGGTCCGGCCAGCCAAACCCGCCGCACCGCCAATCCGCTGCTCCCGAATGTGGCGCTCAACGCGTTTGCCGTCAGAGGACTCCCCGTCGTCTGGATCTCCACCATCTCCTCAGTACCAGCCGCAATCTGCTGTGGGGAAACCACGAGACTCCCCACGTCTCCTCCCTGGTGTTCGTAGAACGAGACGGCACTGCTGCTCTGCATGAAGAGTGAACTCTGACCGTCGCCGTTCAGAACCACCACCGCCGACCGCTGCCCCACCGATCCGGACGGTGGGACGACAGTGATGGTCCCGGCACTCTCGTCAGCGCTCCGAACCGCTGACGAAATGCCATCGAACAAGACCTGTGAGCCAAGCCCCAGGCCGGAGCCGCTCAAGGTCACCAACGGATTGCCGGATGCATCCGTCCCTACCACCAACCCGGTGATCTGTGGGGGTAACCGGCGTGTCAGCCGGAACCCGGAAGGCAGTACATAGAGGTCGTTGTCGGCCGTAAACACCAGGTGCCGGGACCCTTCACCCGACAACAGGCTGAATTGAAGATCAAGTTGAATGTACCGCGGATCGAGACTATACGGCCGCACACCGCCCGGCGGTACCGTCACGCTTCCTCCCAGAACCTGCACAGCGGTCGACGCCGTCAGCCCGTATCCAGTGGCAACCAGAAAATTGCGGGATCCTTCGACGGTCAGATGCGCCGGTTTCACCGCCACCTGACCCGGATAACTGTAGGTCGTCACTCCAAAGACGGCAGGAGCGTTCCGCCGGGTCACCGCAAAGTTCAACCCTTCCACCACCTCACCCGCGCCAAGTGCCAGCGGAGCAGCCGCCAGCAGATCCTTCGTCCCGGGATAGAAAACCGTCTCAAACGAAGGTCCCGCCGGGAAATCGGTCGGCGGTGAGATCCCTGCTGGAAACGCCTCGCCACTGATGGCGGGAGGAATCGGGTGGGCGTAGACATAATAGAGGCCGCCCGGGATTCCTTGAATCCGATACGTCCCGTCTGGATTAGTCAGCGCACTCACCGTCGCCCCGTCCATCGAAATCGCCACCACCGACGCCATCCCAATGCCAACCCCACTCATCGTTACGCGTCCTTGGATCACGCCACCAGACGCCGCCCCGGCCACCGGGTACAGCAGACTGATACCCGCAATGTCGTCGCTAGCCAACGGCCGCGCCTTCGTCGTGGCTCGCGTGACCTCGGTGGACATCACGCTCGACGTCAGCGAATGCTGAAGCCCGAACGTATGCCCAAACTCGTGAACCAGCGACAGGAAGAATGCCTCGCTCCAACTGGCGCGGTTCGACAGGTCACGCCCCAGCACAACCGTCGACCGGATGATCGGGATAAAGGGTCCGGACTCCGAAGGTACGATATCGGGGCGCTGAAGTGGACGCGTCGGACCACCCAGAGCAACGACCCCGGGCGGCAGATCGTCAAAAACCACCTCAATCGCGGGTGCCGACTGCGTCGTTCCCGGTGTGAAGAATCCCCCAAAACTCACCCGCAACGCTGAACTGGGCACGTCGTTCCACGCCCGCGCCGCCGCTTGGATCTGACTTACCAGCGCGGCGAAGCTGTCTCCCGACGCCTGCGCCGTTGGTCCTTCCGAGGAGATCAGGACGGGGACGGTCTTGTTCGTCAGTGCATTAAGATCGAACTTCCAATACACCGGTGCAAATGGTTCAGAGCGCGAAAGATACTCAACAAAGAAATAGTAGCCGGAAGCACCGGGCGCCAATACCAGAAGAGCTGCCAAGACTGCGCCAAAGCATCGCATCCGTCTACTCCCGCGCTCCCGTTACCCGCTGAATCCGGACCCGCAATGAATCGAGGCTCATCGCGATTGCGTCAATCGACGTACCCACGCCTTCCGTGATCGCCGCGCGCTGGACCTGCGCATTCCCCTTGGCATCCAGCTTCAGATTCAAAACCCCTTGGGCAAGCCCGATAATCTGCGTGCTTCCTCGGGGTCCCGTCCAGAGAAAGAAAACGCACTCCGCGCCCGGAGACAACTGCGGAGTCCCCGAAAATGTCTGTCTGACGCCGTTCAGGGTGCCTCCGGGTACCACCACGTCCACAACTCCCCCGCCGGAGCCCTTAAACCGTTCCACAACCCTGATTTGCGCCTGTTGATAGATAATGCTGCCGCGCTGGTGCGTCGCGATCGTTGTGACGCTACCCCGAACTATCGCCGTAGACTTCTGAATCATCTCGTCCAGGCTCAGCCGCTCGAGGGTGGTCGCCCAACCCGTACTGGCTGCCAGGCAGCCCAAACAGATGGCGGCTTGGACGAACTTCTTCACAATTTCTCTCAAAGCACGCCGCATACCACCCCCAGTCGTTGAAAACATTGGCGGCTGGGTCCGGTGGGTGGGTACGGGCGACACAATCGAGGGGCAAGATGCCACATGCGCGGCTAAGGCAGCGGCTTCTCGTTCCTTACAATCAACACAGGAACCCGCAATTCATGCCGTACCGCATCAATTGTTGCTCCTAATATAATGTCTTTCCACCACTTATGTCCATGAGCGGCCATTACAACCAGATCCGGGTTGACCTCGCGGGCCACCTGCACAATCGCCTGACTGGGTTTTCCCGCGTGCCGCACTACAAGGCGAGTCGGAATTCCCTGAAGGCGCAATGCGTTGGCGATGTCTTCAAAGTATTTCCGTCCCAGTCGCACTTCCTCCGTCGACGCCTCGGCGCCATAGAGTTGGCTGGTCACGTCCTCTTCCACGTGCACGAGAATCAACTCCGCGTTGTGAGCACGCGCCAGCGCGGCACTATGCGCCACGGCATCCCGGTCGCGGTCGGAATGGTCGAGTGGAACGAGAATCCGCCCATAGGAAGGTGGCATCACGACCTCGGAAACAGTCAACTCCGGAACCATGGTCTTAGCCCGCCCAAGCCGTCTCCAGCGTTCTGGCAGTACGGGGTGCAGAACCACGTACACCAGCAGCCCCGCGCCTGCCAGGACGGCCGGAAACAGAATCAAAGCTACCAACCAGCGCCACTCGCCAGCGGCTTCTAACCATTCATGAATTGTTTTGATTACAAGCCAAATATTCAAGCTTACAATCAGACTTGCTGCCAGCCACGCCAGCATCCTCACCCACCGCGGGCTCGTGAATTCACCCATCCGCGCCCGCTCACTCGTGAAATGGATGAGTGGGATCACCGCGAACGGCAACTGCATGCTCAAGACAACCTGACTGAAGATCAACAGCTTGTAGGTCCCCTCTTCGCCACTCACGCCAACCGTGATGGCCGCGGGGACAATGGCAAGGGACCGCGTCAGCAGTCGGCGCAGCCAAGGCCTCATGCGGAAGTTGAGGAAACCCTCCATAACAATCTGTCCTGCCATGGTCCCGGTGATGGTCGAACTCTGTCCACTAGCCAACAGGGCCGATGCGAACAGAACGCTGGCGACGGTGGTGCCGAGCAGCGGCGCCAAAAGCTGATGTGCCTGTTGAATTTCCGACACCACGATGCCATTTCTAAAGAAGGTTGCGGCCGACATCACCAGAATCGCGGCATTCACAAACAGCGCCCCGTTCAAGGCAATCACCGAGTCCAGCAGATTGAAGTGGCAAGCCGCGCGTTTCTCGTCCACCGTAGCTCCGATCCGGCGGGTCTGAACCAGTGCACCGTGCAAATACAGGTTGTGCGGCATCACCGTCGCCCCGAGAATGCCGATCGCCACATACAGGCTCTCGCCGTTCAAACGGGGAATGAGCCCCGAGGCCATCTCGCCCAGATTGGGCTTCGCCAGGATGATCTCGATGAGAAAACATCCGCCGATCACCGTGATCAGCGACAGAATCAATGCTTCGATCCAGCGGATGCCGAACCGGCTGAACCAAAGCACAAACAAGGTATCCGTCGCGGTAATCAATACACCAGCCAACAAAGGCAATCCAAACAATAAATTAAGACCAATTGCCGCACCTAATACTTCAGCCAGGTCGCAGGCGGCAATCGCCACTTCGCACAAGAGCCACAGAGCGTAGTTGACCACCTTGGGGTACGACTCGCGGCAGGCTTGCGCCAAGTCGCGGCC
>JAEUQD010000702.1 GCA_016789925.1 Bryobacterales bacterium
CAAGGGCGGCTATGCGCAGGCTCAGGACGACTCGTTCTACCGCCGTCAGCGTGAATTGATGGCGCGCGTCGTAGCCGAGAGCGACGTCGTCATCACCACCGCCGCCGTACCGGGCAAGAAGGCGCCCGTCCTGATCACGCGAGACATGGTCGAACGGATGGCCCCCGGCTCCGTCATCGTCGACCTCGCCATCGAGCGCGGCGGCAACTGCGAATTGACGGAAGCCGGCCGGACCGTCGACAAGCACGGAGTGACCATCGCCGGACCGACGAATCTTGCCTCCACCGTGCCCTATCACGCCAGCCAGATGTACGCGAAAAACATCTCGAGCTTTCTTCTGCACATCGCCAAGAGCGGAACCATCGCCTTCGACGCCGATGACCAGATTCTCAAAGAAACGCTGCTTACCCGCGGCGGCAAGATCGTAAACCAGAGAATTCGCGAATTGCTGGGATTGACGGAAACGGAGTCCTGATGGAAGCGCTTGTTACTACACTCACCATCTTTTTGCTGGCCGTCTTCGTCGGTTTCGAAGTCATCACGAAGGTGCCACCCACCCTGCACACGCCCCTGATGTCCGGCTCCAATGCCATCTCGGGCATCACGCTGGTGGGCGCGGTGCTTTCGAGCGGAACGCAGCACACCACGCTCACCACCGTGCTCGGTTTCGTTGCCGTCGTCTTCGCCACCATCAACGTGGTCGGCGGGTTCCTGGTCACCCACCGCATGCTCAAGATGTTCCGGAGAAAGTGACTCCATGCCCCAAGTCCTGGTCAACTTCGCGTATCTGGTTGCGTCCATCCTCTTCATCCTCGGACTCAAGGGCATGGCGCACCCCAGGACCGCCGTGCGCGGGAATTTCCTCGGCGCCGTGGGCATGTTCATTGCCGTCCTGGTGACGGTGCTCGACCACCGAATCATCGACTACACGGTGATTCTGGCCGGGCTCGTTGTCGGCTCTGCGATCGGGACCCTGTTGGCCGTCAAGGTCCAGATGACGGCCATGCCTCAAATGGTCGCCTTGCTGAATGGGTTTGGCGGCGGTGCTTCCGTGCTCGTCGCAGGCGCGGCGCTCTTCGAAGCGGTTGCCGCCGGCCAGACCTTGTCGCTCCAACTCACCACGGCAACAGCGGCTTCGGCGCTGATCGGCGCAGTCACCTTCTCCGGCAGCCTCATCGCCTTCGGCAAGCTTCAGGAAGTGATCTCCGGCAATGCGGTCGTCTTTCCGCTGCAACATCTCATCAGCGGCTTGGTGGCGTTAGCCTCACTCGCACTCTGCGTCTGGGTAGTGGTTGATCCGCAAGCGTCCGCCGTTTACTGGCTCCTGGTCGCCGCGGCGCTCATCCTGGGAGTTCTCGCCACCATCGGGATTGGCGGCGCGGACATGCCCGTCGTCATTTCGCTGCTGAATTCCTATTCCGGTCTCGCCGCGACAGCCACCGGATTCGTCCTTGAGAATAATGTCCTGATCATTGCCGGGTCCCTGGTGGGTGCCTCGGGCATCATCCTCACACAGATCATGTGCAAGGCGATGAACCGCTCCCTCACCAACGTGCTTTTCGGAGGTTTGGGGTCAGCCGTCCAAGCGGCCGGCACGAAGGGCGCCGATGTCTACGCGGGCAAGGTGAAAGCGTCGTCCGCCGAAGAAGTGGCGATGCTACTCGGGGATTCCCGCCGGGTGGTGATCGTGCCGGGCTACGGCCTGGCCGTCTCGCAGGCCCAGCACACCGTGCGAATTCTCGCGGATCTCCTGGAGTCGCGCGGCGCTGAAGTGCTCTACGCAATCCATCCCGTGGCCGGCCGCATGCCGGGTCACATGAACATCCTGCTGGCCGAGGCCGACGTGTCCTATGAGGTCCTCAAGGAAATGGACGAGATCAACCCAACCTTTCCTCAGACCGACGTCGCCATCGTTATCGGCGCGAACGATGTCGTCAACCCGTCCGCCCGTACCGATCCCAAATCTCCGATCGCGGGCATGCCGATCCTCGACGTCGACAAGGCGCGTACCGTCGTCGTCATCAAGAGAAGCCTCAGTCCGGGCTTCGCCGGCATCCCCAACCCTCTGTTCGCCTTGGACAACACCTTACTGCTGTTCGCCGATGCCCAGAAGGCAGTCAACGACATCGTCGCCGCGTTGAAGGAAAACTCCTAGCGCGCTGCCAAAAGGCGGTACTCGCGGGCTTCCCGCTCCAGTTCTTCGCGAAAGTCCGGATGCGCCAGCCCAATCAGCGCCCGCGCCCGCTCCGCCACTGACTTGCCTTTCAAATTGACCATGCCGTACTCGGTCACCACGTACATCACGTCCGACCGCGGCGTGGTCACGATGTTCCCAGCCGTCAAATCGAGAACAATCCGGCTGCGCCGCTCCCCGCGCTTCTCATATGTCGACGAAAGGCAGATAAACGACTTGCCGCCCTTCGACGCGTAAGCCCCACGCACGAACTGTAACTGCCCGCCCGTGCCGGTCAAGTGCCGGTGACCGTCGGACTCTGACGCCGCCTGTCCCTGGAGGTCCATCTGTGTCGTCGAGTTGATTGAGATCACGCGGTCGTTCCGCATGATCATGTGCGGTGAATTCGTATACTCCACCGGATTGCATCGGAAGTCCGGGTTCCCGTCGATCGCATCGTACAGACTGCGAGATCCCAGCGCGAACGTATAGACCACCT
>JAEUQD010000725.1 GCA_016789925.1 Bryobacterales bacterium
GACTTTCTGGGCTTTGTCTCGTTGCAGCAAACGGTCGTAAGGGGCAAGAAGACGACGGTCGAGACGCCGGCGCGAGAGGTGCCCAAGAGTCCAGTTAACCGAAACTCAGGAGCACATCCGCTGCTGGCTTTTGACGATGCCAAGTATCTGTTCGGCCCCGGACCCTGGACAAAGGACAGGCAGGAGGAGGATCACGAAGAGAAGCATCAGGCTTTTGTTGAGCTGATCCGAGAATCCGCGAGGGAGACAGAAGATGAAGGGCTGGCCGCGTGCTGCCGCTTCTACGATCGGCCCGATGAGGTGGCAAAAGCTCGCACGGCGTTCGATACCAAGGTAACCGGCGGGGTATTGATCTCGGTAGCCAACCAGGGGGCAGTTATCGATCGAGAGGCCGTGAGAGCCTACTGGCGGGAGCACTTTCACCGCCGCTCAGACGAACGGAACGAAAGCGGCGGAAGGGCGATGTGCATGATTTCCGGCAAGGTTGGTCCGGTGGCGCCGACGCACGACAAAGTGAAGGGGGCGGCTAGATTGGGGGGACAGGCGGCGGGCGTGGCACTGATGTCCTTCGACAAGGAGGCATTCCGGTCGTACGGATGGGAGAAGAATGAGAACAGTCCTGTATCGCCGGAGCGGGCGCGAGCATACGTCCTGGCTTTGAATGATCTGATGTCCGGGTTTCAAAGAAGCCGCGTGGATCATGCTGGATTGGGATTCCTGTATTGGACGAAGCAGCCGGTTTTGGACGATCCTATTGCGATTCTAGAAAGCGCGGATCCGGGCGAGGTGGCGCGTGTTCTGAAGATGGAACGGGCAAGTTTGCCGTCGAGCGATCCGAATGAGTTCTACCTGATAGGAGTGAACGGAAATGGTGGGCGGATGGTTGTGCGGCATTGGATGCGAAACTCGCTGAACGATGTGCTGCGAAACGTCGGTGCTTGGTTCGCGGACATTCGCATGGTCAGTGTCTTTCAAGGTGGCGCAGTCGGCGACCCACCAAAATTCTGGCAAGTGCTACGGACGCTGGCGCGCGACGGCGAGCCACCACCGGATCGGGTTGTGCAACTGCTGCGGCGAGCTCTCTATGGAATTCCGATTGGGCGAACAATCCTGGCCGGGGCGATGCAGCGGTTGCGGGGGGCGCAAGGTAGCGACCGGGTGGATGCAGTGAGGGTAGGCCTAATCAGAATGGCCGTCAACGATCAGATTCAAGGAGGAGAGGGAACAGTGAGCGAGTGCTTAGACGACGGATTAAATCATGCGGCGTATCTTTGCGGACGCCTGCTCGCGCTGTACGACGGCCTGCAATACCAGGCACAAGGTGAAGTCGGAGTCACGGTAGCCGACCGGTACTTTTCTCTCGCGTCGACGAATCCGTCAATCGCTTTTCCGAAGATAGTCGATCTCGGGGAAAAGCATCTCCGGAAGTTGCGGCGCGACAACCGTGCCGCGGCAATCGCCATCGAACGTGAGTTGCAAACGGTAATGGGACAACTGGCTGGTCAGGAAGCACGGTTTCCGGGGCAACTCTCGCTGGAGGACCAAGGCCGATTCGCCATTGGCTTTCATCAACAACGGGCGGCAAGCATGGCGAGAGCAAGGGACCGTAAAGAGAAAAAGGGGGAAGAATGAGCATCGACAAGCGATATGACTTTGTATATCTGTTTGATTGCCAGGACGGCAACCCAAACGGGGATCCGGACTTTGACAATACGCCGAGGTTCGATCCGGAGACCTTCCAGGGGCTCGTTTCGGATGTAAGCTTGAAGCGGAAGATACGAGACTATGTCGCCGTGGCAAAGGCAGGCGTCAGCGGATATGACATTTTTGTGATGTCTGGCCACAGTTTGGAGAGCCGTCAAAAGCAGCCTTACGAGGCCCTGAAGATCGCAGCGAAGACAAACGACCGCTCGGAGATTGAACGCGCCAGGAAATGGATGTGCGAGATGTTCTTCGACATCCGGGCATTTGGCGCCGTGATGAGCACAACCGATTTCAATTGTGGACAGGTGCGCGGCCCCGTACAGATCACGTTTGCGCGGTCAATCGACCGCGTTTTCACGACCGAACATGGCATAACCCGGGTGGCTTACACAAAAGAAGACAAGGCCAAGTCGACGTCCGCGAGTACTGAAATGGGGCGTAAGCACACAATCGCCTATGGTCTCTATCGCACGCACGGGTTCATCAACGGGTCGCTTTCCCGGCAGACGGGCTTCACTGCAGACGACTTGGCACTTCTCTGGAAGGCGTTGGGCAACATGTTTGACATTGACCGCTCAGCCGCTCGAGGATTGATGACGCCGCGCGGGCTGTACGTCTTCGAACACGCGTCGAGCTTGGGGGAAGCCCCAGCGCACCGGTTGTTCGAACGAATCCGCGTGGCCCGGAGGGCCGGAATTGAGTCACCTCGTAGTTTTGAAGACTATGAAGTAAGCATCGAACGGGAGAACCTGCCAAACGGCGTAAACCTCCTAGAGCCTTTGGGTTGAATCGCGTGGTGACGGACGCCGGCGGCGGCAAGGAGTGGACAGGGGCCGAAGAGGAGAGACTGCCTCTCTCGGCTTTGAATCAGTACTCGTATTGTCCGCGGCGGTGCGCATTGATCCATGTCGAAGGCGTGTTCGTCGACAATGCGTTCACCCTGGAGGGAACGCTTCTGCATGAACAGGCGGATACGGCGGGTTATGAAACCGCAGCCGGAGTTCGCGTCGTGCGAGCGCTCCCTTTGTTCTGCCGCCGTCTTGGCTTAACCGGCAAGGCAGACATCGTCGAGTTCCGCGGAGGTATCGCATACCCAGTGGATTACAAACGCGGAAAGCGCAAGACCTGGGCCAACGACGACGTCCAGTTATGTGCACAGGCCTTTTGCCTGGAGGAGATGTTCGGCAAGCCTGTGGCTGCCGGTGCAGTCTACCACGCGGGTTCGAAACGGCGCCGGGAAGTCAAGTTCAGCGATTCACTGCGCGCGATGACGGAGCGCGTAATCACCGAAGTGAGGAACCTGATTTCCACACAGGAGATCCCGCCAGGCCACATGAAGCCTCAGTGCGCAGGCTGCTCGCTGCACGAGATTTGCCTTCCCGAGCTCTCGAAAAGTTCGGCAGATCAGGCCGTAGCGAATCTCTTTCGGATGGATTGAGTCCAGGAGGTAACTGTTTGGAGGTTCGGCAGAATGTTCTTTATGTCCTAACTCAGGGCTCGTATCTCAGACGTGACCACCAGACCATTCAGGTCGAAGTAGAAGGCCGAGTACGTTTAGGCGTGCCGATACATCACTTGCAGGCCGTGGCGCTATTTGGAAACGTGATGGTGACGCCAGGAGCGATGCAATGCTGCACAGAGGCGGGAGTTAGCCTGACATTTCACACGGAGAGTGGGCGACTGCTGGCGCGAGTGGACGGGCCAGTGTCTGGCAACGTCTTATTACGGCGCGAGCAGTTTAGGAAGGCGGACCAGCCGAGCCAAGTTGTCAAGTTGAGTAGAATGATTGTCGCGGGAAAATTACAGAACTCGCGAAATAGCATCCTTAGGGCCGGCCGCGACAACGCGGCGGCCGACGACCATGCGGAGTTGAGCAAAGCGGCGGAAGAGATTGCTTCGCTGCTTCGACGGCTTGAGTCTGTTGAGAACATTGACCAGATTCGCGGGATCGAGGGGGCAGCTGCCAGGGTCTACTTTGGAGTTTTCGGTGCGATGGTTCGGCATCAACGAGATTCGTTCCGACCCCAGGGGCGGTCACGGCGTCCCCCTTTGGACCGAATGAATGCCATGCTTTCCTTCATTTACGCCCTCTTGCTGGCGGATTGCGTGGGTGCATTGACTTCGGCTGGATTGGATTGTAATGTGGGCTACCTACATTCTGACCGGCCAGGAAAACCATCGTTAGCGCTGGACCTGATGGAGGAGTTCCGACCGTTGCTTGCTGACCGGTTGGCTCTGACATTGGTCAACCGGAGGCAAATCCAACCCAATGACTTCGAGGTTCGGGAGGGTGGCGCAGTCGAGATCAAAGAGAACGCACGGCGGGCAGTAGTTTCGGCCTGGCAGGAGCGAAAACAAGAGGAAATCGTACACCCCTTGTTGGGACAATCGACGACGGTGGGCCTTCTGATGCACCTGCAAGGAAAGATTCTGGCGCGTACGATTCGCGGAGATATCGAATCCTATGTGCCATACACCCCGAAATAAGCGCCTGTGGTCGTCGTAGTCGCGTATGATGTGAGGACAGAGGACAAGGCCGGCCGGAGACGGCTTCGGCGCGTAGCGCAAGCTTGCG
>JAEUQD010000738.1 GCA_016789925.1 Bryobacterales bacterium
TACCAGCGTCCGCGACACTTCCACCGCGCCATGGCGATACGCATCGGCTTTCACCACCGGGCACACTTCCACGTCCGCACCAGCTAACTGGAGAACAGCCTGGAAGTTCGCCGCGATCTGCCGGCGCGAAACTTCAATCCACGACCGGTAGGGCGCGCTCATCCTGCCAGTTCCCGCAACAAGCGCTCATAGGCGGCTGTTACCGCATCCCAGCTATAGCGTTCCAGAACGCGTTGGCGCGCCCGTTCCCGCCACATCGCTCTTTCGGCCTCGGTCATGTCAAGCACGAGCTTCAACTGGGCGGCCAGATTGTGGTGTGTAAACGGAATGGCCGCCCCGCCGGCTACTTCGTCGTTCTCGGGCGTATCGAGATACAGAGTCAGCGCGCCACGCGCCATGCTTTCGATGAGTGCCGGGTGAGTCCCGCCTACTTCGGTGGCGTGGATGTAGGCGAAGGAGTGCGACGTCAGTTCCCGGTAGCCGTCGCCATAAATACCGCCGGGCAGAACCACCCTCGGGTCCGTTGTCGCCCGGACCTTGCCGATATAGTCGTACGCATAGGGTGCGTCCCCGATCAACGCCAGTTTCTTGGAGGTGTGAACCTGTTCAAAAGCCTCGCGCACGAGGAGGGCGTTGTTTTCGGGCTCCATGCGCGAGACATATAGGAAATACTCGCCCGGTTCCAACCCGAGTTGGTCGAGCGTCGCCTGGGTGTCGAGCCGCGCCGGGTCGGCGCCATACGGAATAAAGGTCGAATCCTTGCGGTACCGCTCGCGATAGTATTCGCGAATGCGCTCGGCGTCGCTGACTACGGCGTTGGGACACACGGTCGAAAGCCGTTCGCCCAGTTGATACCAAAGGCGGCCGGCCCAGTTCCATTTCTGGCGGTTCCGCTCGAGCCCATCCACATTGAGCGCCACCGGGACGCCCACGACCCGCGGCATCCAGGTGAAGATTGCGTTAGCCGCGTTGCAATAAAGAGCGGCGTCATAGTCCCCGCGAACAACCAGGTGAAGCGTGGACACAAACGTGTGAAGGACAGTATCGAGGTATTTGTGGCGGATGGTGGGGAGATACACCAGATTGACGCCGCGATAGGCGGATTCGGAGTGGCGTTCGCGGCAGTACACCGTTACCGCGTGCCCGCGTGCGGCCAGGCGCGTCGATAGCTCCTCGGCGAACGTTTCAAATCCGCCGTAGCGCGCCGGAATACCCCGGGTGCCGACCAGCGCGATCTTCATTTAAGGGAACTGGACTACCGGGCTGCGCGGGTCCGCGCAGGAGCCGTGTTGCGCACCTTCACAGGCTTGGGAGCGGGAAAGGCCACCGGATCGTAGGCGAACCACGAGGCTATATACTCGTCGCTCACGCGGCGGCGTTGCATGATCTTGCGGCGTTTTTCGAGAAAACGGCCGAAGTTCTTGATCAGAAACGGGAAAGCGCGCAGCGAACTCTGTTCGCGGGCCACGCAACACACCAACACCGTGGCATCGCGAAACGTGATCGACAGAAAGTTGCGCCAATAGACACCCGGGGTGATGTTCTTGATCCGCATCAGGAACCGGTTCTTGACCGAGTGCATGTTGATGTCGGCGGGCAAAGCGCGGCGGATTCCCGGCAGCACACTGCGCACGTGATAGCCGCAGGCAAGCGGAGTATAGATACACTTCCAGCCGAGTAACTGGGCGCGCCAGGCGACATCGGCGTCTTCACGGTAAACGAAGAAATCGGTATCGAAAAATTCCCCGTCCACGGAAATGTCGTCAATCATTTTGCGGCGGTAGAGGGCCGCGGCGGCCGTGGCTCCGAAGACGTACTCGAATTTGAGGTAGTGCCCGTTGTCGATTTCCTGGCTGCCGCGGTCCAGGTGGCGAAGCATTGGATTGAAGAAGATGCCGGTGGAATCCACGCGCTGTTCGTCCGGAATCTCGAAAGTCGATTTCAGGGTCAGCAACTTGCCGCAGACAGTCCCAATCTGTGGATCGATTTGGCCGGCCACGACCAGTTCCCGCACAAAGTCGGTATGCAAGAGAACATCAGGATTCAACGTCAGCACCCAACCGCCGCTGGACAGGGCGATCGCTTGATTCTGCGCGCCGGCAAAACCAATGTTTTCCTGGTTGTAGACGATCTGGCAACGGTCTTCGAACTGTTCCAGAATGTCCGGCGTGCCATCGCTCGAGGCATTGTCGATGACGATGATTTCCAGGCTCGGATACCGCTGCGCCAGTACCGACTCCAGGCAGCGCTTGATGAACCGACCACTGTTATACGTGACGATGGTGACCGACACCCGATCGTTATAGGCCATGCGATTGCGTTTT
>JAEUQD010000806.1 GCA_016789925.1 Bryobacterales bacterium
TAAGCTAGGGTTTGCGCAAGGTCTGAATGCTGACGCGGTGGTTCGTGTAGCGTTCCAGCGCCGCCGTCAACTCCTGGAGAGACTGCCGGCGGGACTGGACGGCAGCGTGATCGGGACCGAGCACTTCGCTGAGAGTGGCGATGGAGCGGCGGTACATGCGCCCGGCTCCCATGAACTTGCCTTGGGCGCGGAAGAGGTCGGCGAAATTGGAGAGTGTCAGCGCGTAATCGATGCTGTTGGGACCGGTGGTCTTTTCCCAGATGGCCAAGGCACGCCGGTAGAAACCTTCCGCTTCGGCGAAGCGGCCACCGAGTTTGGCGGTTTGGGCGAGGTTGTTTAAGGCTGTGGCGCAATATGGGTGGTTGGGACCTAAGGAGGTCTGCGAGATGGACAGGGCCTGGCGGAACAGTTGGTCGGCTTCGGGGATGCGTGAGCTGTCAAGGCGCAAGCTGGCCAAGGCCAACAAGGCCGGAGCGATGCGGGGATCGTTGGGCGGGAAGGCCGCTTCGCGGAGGGCCAGGGACCGTGTGATGAGCGCTTCGGCCTCGCGCAGTTCGCCTTTGGACTGGAAGATGATGCCGAGGGTGAGCAGGCTGTTGACAAAAGGCAGGCGTGGGGCCTCGCCCGAGTTTTCGAGCAAGGCAACGGCGGCTCGCGCGTGGCGCTCGGCCTCGTCGGTCCGGCCCCAGGCGCGATAGAGTTCAGCGAAGTGGTGGCGAAGGACGCCTGCGGGTCCGCTGTCGACGCCGTGAATGGATTCGACGGTGCGTTGGGCGCGGCGATAGAAGGCTTCAGCATCCTGGAACCGGCCGCTCCGGCGGTAGAGAGTGGCGAGGTTGCTGAGAGCCGAAGCCATCTCGTTCGCCGAGCCGGGGCCGTAGGATTCGAGGGAGCGGAGGGTGGCGGCTTCGGATTCGGCGAAACGGCCCGCGAGGTAGAGAGTGGCGCCGAGGTTGGCCCAGGCGATGGCGGTGCGCGGGTCAGAAGGCGGGAGGACGGCCAGAGCGCTGCGAAAGTGGCGCTCGGCGCAAGAGTAATCGGCGCGCTGGATGCAGTCGCGCCCGGCATGGAGGGCGGCGCCGGGTTCCAGTGAGGCGAGCCAGAGTCCCAGCAGGATTGGAAAGTGCATGACGGCAGGATGCCGTGGGTGGTTGTGTCAGGGTAAGTAGGAGAGCGTAAGTCTTACGGTAAGATCGGTACGTCCTTCAAAGTGCGTACGGTCTGGCGTCCGCTTAACGGCTGGCTTAGATGACGGCTACTTCGATCGGAGATTTCCCGGTAGTGAGAGTCGAGGCCACCTGGTCAGTCGTGGTATCGATGACCGATACGGAATTTGAGTCGAAGTTGCTGACGAAGGCGCGAGTGCCTCCGGCGCTCAGCACGATCGAGTAGGGGTTGGTTCCCACCGGGATCCGGGTCAACACCGCGTAGGTGGCCGTGTCCACAACAGCGACCGCGCCGGCGCGTCCCGTGGGCGCGCTGGTCACATAGGCCTTCGTGCCGGTGGGATTGAACGCAACCGCCACGGGACGTTCGATTCCCGTAATCGTCGTACTGACCGTGTTGCTCAGGGTGTCGATGACATAGATGGTTCCGTTGGCGGCGGGAGCCCAGAGCAAGGAGTAGTCCGGAGACATGGCGATCTTCGACGGGCTGCCCGGAGTATTGATGGTGGCCGAGATCTGGCCGGCAGCGACATCGAGCACCGAAATCGAGTTTTTGGCTTCATTCACGACGTAAACGTGAGTCCCCTCACCGTTAACGGCCACGCCGTAGGGCGAGCTTCCCGCTTCGAGCGGAATCGTTTTACTCACACGGTTATCCGCGGTGTTGACGATGGAGACCGAGTGGGACATCGCGTTGCTGATTGCCAAGAAATCGCCATTGGGTGAAGCCGCAATGAGCGTCGGCTGCTGACCCAATGGAATTCTGGCCAGCACCGCTCCGCTCTCCGGATTCAACATCACCATCGTGTTGTCGTCGAGAGTCATGTAGATGCGGACAGGATCCGGAGTGGCCGCGTTCCGCTTCAGTATGGTGGCCGCGATCGTGACAGCCAATATCGCGAATGCGCGGTTGGTGAGAAGCAATGGAAGGGCGGTCGCCACCAAAGTAGGGAGGAGTTGGAGCGCAAACAGGTCGGTGTGCAGCCCGATCAACAACCGCATCGTCCTATCAGCCGTCGCCAAAAGGGGATTCAGGCCGGATCTCAGGTTGACACAACCGGTGGATACCAAGACAGTGCTCGCAGCGGCTCCCGCGAGGATCGAACGCCGTGTAGGCAGATTGTTCTTCATGGTTTTCGTTTTCCTTACCGGTAGATCACTGTCTTGCTCTGGATGTGCATCGATTGCGCTGCCGCGGCGTCCAGGCCGGCCGCCTCCAGGCTTCGCCGTTCCGACATTACGCCGACAAAGAGAACGCCGGGCGATGAAAGGATTCTGGTTCGCGCCGCCGGAAAGTTAGCTGTGAATATTGCCGGCACGGTGAAGCTTTCCGCGCCGGCCGGCACGCTGCACAGAAACATCGCGCTTGCGTTGGTGGGTAAATCGACTCCAATACCGCCGACGAGCACGCTGCGTGACCCGGCGCCAGTGAAACGAAGCGTCAGGGGAGTGTTGCGGTCGACCAGATTGAATGAATCGCGGTTGGACCATGTCAAGGCAGCCGCCGGCGCCAATGAGACGCTGAAGGCGGCCACATCCGCGCCGCCGGCGCCCCGCAACGTGACGTTGCCGGAGTCGAGGAATAGCGGAAGGTCCGCGGTTCCGGGCAGTTCGCCGCTCAAGCCGACCAGAGTGGTTCCGGTGACCGGCAGCGGACCGCGGCTTCCGGTTACCGTCAATGCGCCGGCATTCAGCGCGGCGCCGGTCACACGCAGCAGCCCGCCTCCACCCATCAAGTCGCCATTCGCGGTATAGGTGCTGCAAGCGCCCTCCGGAGGGAGGGAGAGAATCGGGTCATACGCAAAAGGCATGCCGGCTGCCTGGTTCAGGAACAAGGACGCAAAATCACCCGTGAAGTCTCTGTTCGTCGCAACGCTGGTATCGGCGCGCATTTGCACCCGAGTCACCAGTCCTAGGCCGGTCTTTTTGCCCGCGGCGAGCGCTGTCGACAAGGGATTGGAACTGTCAACACAGGCACCGCCCTCCTTCCGGATGGCCATTGTCACTGTATTGCTCACCGCATCGCCCGCTTTCAACTGAACCGGAACAAAACATCCTTCGGGAGCGTCGGCGGGGACTTCGAAGACAATCTGATCCACTGCCGAGCAGCAAGGCGCGCGGCCGCTGTAGAGGATGCGGCTCACCGCCTTGTTGCCCACCCAGATAGCGACGTCGACAGGGACATTTCCCACGGGAGGAGCGATATTGTCGGCCGCGGCGATCGGTCCGAGACCGGTGCCCCACAATGTCACCAGCTGACCGGGCTTCACCGAGTCCAACGCGGAATTGATGGGCTGCTCGGTTGCGCTCACGTAATTCTGGAAAATGCCTGGGCCCGCACCGTACCCGGTGGCCGTAAACAGCCCCGGGCTGTTGGTTGCAATTCGGAGGGGCGCCTGGTTGCTGCGGGCGCCGTTATAGGTAACCTGGAGCGATGCCAGCCCGACGGGGGCGTTGGACGGCAGGATCGCGTTAATTTGGGTTGCACTCACGTAAACGGGAAGCACATCCACCGAGCGGGCGCCCTGGGTCACTCGAATTGAGACCCCTTGAAAGGAAGCTCCCAGCGGGAAGGCACTCACCTGGGCGGGCGCGGCGGGTCCGAGGTTTCTGCCGAAGATGGAAAACATCGACCCACGCGCGAGCGCGCCGCCCGGTATCCCAGGCGGCATGTAACTGGCAGCATTTACGATACTTTTCGGGGGAATGAACGGTTGGGCGAGAGCGCCACTCGTGGACAAGAGTACAAACAACACTCCGGGCAGCCGGAAAGGTAGGATGCGCAAAATGAACTCCTCACGCCTTATTGCCGGATCAGTCTTTTTGCTGAACTCAGCGCCAATAACGTTGTTAGAGTTTACCGCAGATGCGATGACGTGAATATACACCCTAGCGATTTTTGTGGGGGATTCGGGCAGAGGCTGAGAAGGCTGAAGATGGTCCCGTCACGCTCAGTCCTCTATCATCGTAGGTTATGCCTATCGATCCCACGGCAAGGGTTGCGCCGACGGCTCGGATTCACCCGGATGCGGTGATTGGACCGGAGTGCGAGATTGCCGATTTTTGTGTGGTCGAGTCCGATGTCGTGATGGGCGCCCGGAACCGGTTGGAGCCGTCGGTCTACATCAAGCGGTTCACGACGCTGGGCGACGACAACCTGTTGTCGGTGGGGGTGGCGCTGGGGACCGATCCGTTCGACCGGGCATTTTCGGCGGCGGACCGGTCGTATTTGAAGATCGGGTCGCGGAACATTATCCGGGAGCACTGGACGATCTCGCGGGGGACGAAGGCGGAGACGGTGACGGTGGTGGGAGACGACAACTACATCATGTCGTCGGGGCACATCGCGCACAACTCGGTGGTGGGATCGCGTTGTACGATCGCCGCGTGTGCGCTGGTGGCGGGCTATGTTACGGTCGAGGATCAAGCGTTCATTTCCGGGGGAGTCGTGGTCCACCAGTTTTCAAAGATCGG
>JAEUQD010000821.1 GCA_016789925.1 Bryobacterales bacterium
TCTTCAAAGATCAGGTCGCGGTAAGGTTTCTCGAGTTCAGTTTTGCGCTTCTTGAGCGGCTGCTGCGCCTCGTCGATCCGCTTCTGGGCGGCCTTGTGTTCGTCCACAACAGCGGCGTTCACCAGGGGATGGTCGCTGGTCTTCAAAGAGAAGAAGACGGCCTGCATCCGGTAGTAATCCTTCTGGGGAATGGGATCGAATTTGTGGTTGTGGCAGCGGGCGCAACCGACCGTCATGCCGAGAAAGGTCTGGGCGGTGGTCGAAACGAGGTCGTCCAACTCGTCCTGGCGGGTCATCTCGTTCTTGAGGTTGTTCTCCGGACCCAGGCGCAGGAAGCCGGTCGCGATGATCGAATCGTTCGAGATTTCCTCGAGCTCATCTCCGGCCAGTTGCCAGCGAATGAACCGGTCGTAGGGCACGTCGTTGTTGAAAGCACGGACGACCCAATCGCGGTAGCGCCAGGCCGCCGGCCGGTCGTTGTCGTACTCGTAACCGCCGGAGTCGGCGTAGCGTACCACGTCGAGCCAGAAGCGGGCCTGGCGCTCACCGTAGTGGGGCGACGCCAGAAGCTTCTCGACCAGCCGGGCCCAGGAGCCGGGCCGCCGATCCTCGATATAGGCATTGATCTCTTCCGTCGTCGGGGGCAGTCCAGTCAGATCGAGATACGCGCGGCGGACCAGAGTTCGCGCATCGGCCTGGGCCGCGGGGCGCAAGCCCAGTTCCTGCCACTTGGCCCGCAAGAAAGCGTCCACCGGGTTGCCTGCTCCGGGCACGGGGGGCCGCACGGGTTTGCGAAACGCCCAAAAGGCCCGCTCCTCGGGCGTGATGGGGCGCTCTTCCATCGCCGCCAGAGCAGCCTTCGCTTCGGCGTCACTACCGGTGGTGGCCAGTTCCGGCCAGGGAGCGCCGGCGAGAATCCACTTGCGCAGTGTTTCGAGGTCGGTATCAGCGAGTTTGGAACCCGGCGGCATGGCGGGGTTTTGTTGATGCGTGGCGAGCAGGTACAGACGGCTCTTTTCGGGATAGTTGGGCACCATCGCCTCGCCGCGTTCGCCGCCGGCCAAGGCCGCCTCTCGGGAGCGGAGGTCGAGGTGCGACGCCTTCAGCCCCGCCCCGTGGCAGGTCATGCAGTTCTTCTTGAGAATGGCCAAGGCGTCAGCGGCTAAGTCCGCGCCCCAGGCCGCGAAAGAAAAGGTAAGTGCCAGAAAATACGCCGTGAACCGCACTGCCCCGAATTATATCGCGCCGTCCCGCAATGCCGATCCGGGCGGAGGGTAGGGGAGTGTACCCCGCATGCGCTCGATATCCTCGGCCCGGTAGTTCGGAAACGGCAGTTCGCCGCGCTCGCGGAGGGCGGCAATGTGCGCCGCCGCCTTCTCGCCGCTCCTGGTGTCGACTCCTCCGTCACGGGCCATATAGAGCGTCTGTGAGGGATAGGCGAGGCCGCCGCCGCCTTCTTCGATGATGCGCAGGCACCGCAGCAACAAGTCCTCCCTGACGGCCAGAAACTCGTTCACATCGCGTGTGAGGACATAGCTGAAGAACTCGATGCGGTAACCGCTGTTGTCGAAACTGGCCAGGCGGACACGCGCGGATTCGCGCTCGACCATCGGGTGCTGGTAGAGGAGCTTGCGCAACTCAGCCAGGATGTAAAGCAACTGGTCCGCTGTCGTCTCCAGGCGCAATATCAGCGCCGGATTGAACCAGAACTTATCGCGGCGGGAC
>JAEUQD010000854.1 GCA_016789925.1 Bryobacterales bacterium
GAAGGATTACCTCGCCCGGCGCTTGCGAGGGGAGTGAACCAATGATGAAGAAGAAAGCGATCGCCATGCCCAAGTTCGTCAACGAAGCACAGGAGGCGGACTGGTGGGCCAGCCAGGAAGGCCGCGAGTTCGTAAAGCAGAAGGCGGCTGGAGCCGTGAAGAAGGGCAGCGCGCCGAAGGGTTCTTCCCTTGTCGGCCAGTTCAACAAGGTCGCCAGCGTCCAAATTGCGTTGCGATTGCCCGAACCCGATGTGGCCAAGGCTCGAGAACTCGCAGCGCGAAAGGGCATCGGATACCAGACCCTTCTCAAGATGCTGGTGCATGAAGGGCTTCGACGCGAAGCGCGCCGGGCGTGAAGAGTTCACTACGTTCGGGCCACCCGGACAAAGCGTCAGGCGGCGTCACGCCTCGGGTTCGATAGTCTTGCTTAGTTCCAGGACGTCGGAAATCCGGGCAAAGAGATCTGGTAATTTATAATCCCGTCGCCAGGCGTAATTCGACACGCGCTCGCCACCTGAAACGTCCCCTGTTCAAATGGCTGAATAGATTGCACGTGATGTTTGCGGACTCTTTGTGCACGGCCATTCTGAACATCAGCGGCCCGCATCCGTCGCTGCCGCGGGCAGAAGCGCCATCACCGCCCAGTTGCTCGCCGCCGCCGAGATGAATTGATCGTAGCCGTGCGGAAAACCGCTGTCGAAGTACGGCTGGAACGATGGCGATCGTGTCCTGACCAGCCACGACCCGTCTTCCATCTGCGAGTCGACCAGGTATCGCACTCCGCGCTGATAGCGAGTGTCACTCGGGGACATGATCCCCGCCTCCCGCAACGCCACCAGCGCCTGGCCCGTCGCGTACGCATCGGACGCCAGCGCGGGAATCTGTCCCCACCCGCCATCGGACCTCTGCAATGCCAGCAGTTGTGAGCCGGTCTTCCGAATTGTCTCGCGGCTCCCGCCGCCCCAGATCAGTCCCAGTATCCGGAAGACGTGATCTTCGGTGCTCGCGGGCGCAGCGCTCTCCAGCCAGCGAGTCGCCCGCTTCACCGCCCTCCGGTAGTCAGCTTGATGGCTCTTGGGGGCGTAAGCGAGTAGGGACCGGATCGTCGCCGCCGTAACCTGGAAATCGCTGGTCTCGAGGGGCGGCCGCACACTTTCGCACTTGAACCGTCCATCCGGAGCTTGTCTGTTCTTCGAGTAGCGTGCCCAGACTTCCGTAATGACGTCGCCCGGATACTTCTCCGCCGCCATCCCGAGCAATATATAGCTCACTGTGTCGATGCCTCCGGGGATGCCTTCATTTTCGAGCCCGCGCTCGCCGTTGGCTTTCAGAAATGCGGCGATCTTCATTAACTGGCTCGATGCGATCTCTTCGTTGACGCGAAACCCTCGGGAGCGCGCCTCGGCAACGGTCATCGCCGTAAGGGAGTTGTTGTGGCAGGACACACAGCCTGCTCGTTCCAGAAACACGGCATCGCTCCGCTGCAACAGGGGAATCGCTCTCTCCACCGCAACGCGAATCGATGCGGCCGGCTTCGGCCGTGGACGGACCGGAGCAGGACTCTCCTCGCGAATCCCCGCTTCCATCAAGACCTTGACGAGGCCATCCTTGCCCTGGCGTTTGGCGAAGTCGAGCGTCGTGAGCCCGAACGATGTCTTGAGGCTCGGATTGGCCCCTCGGCTCAGAAATGTCCGGATCGTAGCTGCTGGAATCGCCGTCTGTGAAAGCGCGGCCGCCTGCAGTATCGAGGGCGTCGCCTGCGCTCCGCGTTCGAGGAGCCTGTCAATGAGCCGGAGGTCGCCGGCGATCGTGGCGCCATCCAACGCCGCTCTGAGGTCCGCGGGCTGCGCGTACGGGAGCATCCGTTCGAAACATTCCTTGCAGCCTCGCGCGATCGCCGATGAAAGCGGAAGCGGCCTGGGAGCGCCCCGCTCCAACAGAAGTTGCAGCACCCGGGGATCCTGCGAGGCAATGGCCAGCGACAACGCACCGCGCCCATTGGGAAGCGAGAGCTTGGCATCCGAGCTCTTTTCTAGGAGGAGCTTCACTACCGGATACGATCCCGCCATCGAAACGGCGACCAGCAGCGCCGTGCGGCCTTCCCCAGTGCGCAGGTTCGGATCGGCGCCCCGCTCGAGCAGGAGTTTCGTCTTCTCGAGATCGTCCACCGCGTAGATCAGCGCCGTCCCGCCCGCATCGTTCTTTTCGTTCACCATGGCGCCCCGGTCTACAAGCAGCCTGATGGTCTCGGCATCGCCATAGAGAGCCGCATACATGAGCGGCGTCCAGCCATCCTCTCCTTTCCCATTTACCGCCGTTGGATTCGCCCTCACCAGGCGACGGAATTCGGCCGCATCTCCTTCCCGCAGCGCCGATCGAATTCTCTCCACGGCGGCGTCCGGCGGAGTCCTGCTCCGGTCCCCTGACAGTTCATCGGGCCACACGGCGCCTTGATCGATCCACGCCTGAATCAACTTGATTTTCGGCTCCGGGAGCGCCCCCGCTGGAGGCATTTGCGGTCCGGACTGCGTCCCCGTCAGCCGCCGGTATAGAACGCTCCGCGCGCTATCGCCGGGAACAATGCGGGCTCCGTTGGCCCCTACGCGATTCGGCAGCGCATCGCGCCGCCGGTCCAACCGCAGCCCCATCATCTGCTGCGAGGGTCCGTGACATTCCACGCAGTGCTCTCGAAACAGCGGCTGTATGTCCCGCCCGAAGTCGACCATCGCGGGAACCTGCGCGGCGCTCAGGCTCCAGACGCTGAGGGTTGCCAGAATCGCGGTTGTGTTTGCCATCTCGGCCTCCAGGTGCGGCGAGCATATCATACGTAACACTGCTGAGGTAAGAAACTGGCGGAATGACCAGCACGGAAGAACCTTTGAATTCGGGCGTCCTTGCCGCCTCGCCAGTGCGCTCAACTTCGTCTTTTATTCTCCCAATTTGTAAAATCCCATTGAACTAAACCGCTGCGCGGTAGGACGTCTGCGCCAGCGGCATTGCACACTGTTGCGCCTTCCCAGCGGATCAGGGGTCATCGTAGAAGTGGTTGGCCGCACCAGCCACATCTCAAATCAGGAGTATTCCG
>JAEUQD010000866.1 GCA_016789925.1 Bryobacterales bacterium
TCCGAATCAGTGGACTTGTAGTCGTTGGTCAGCGCGAGGTGGAGCACCCACTTGATCTGCTTACCTCCGTAAGCGCCGGGGACGATGACGCGCGCCGGGCCTCCTTTGTCCGCGGAGATGAGTTGGCCGTTCATCCTGTACGCCAGGATGGCCGGCATCTGTCCAGGCCCGGTTTCGAGCACCTGCGCCAGCGGCAAGGAGGCCTGGAACGGCGGCGCTTCGGGTGGATGGTAGCTTTCGTAGCGCACGCGGCGCACGCCACCCTTGGGCCTGGTCAGCCAGACGATCTCGCGCAGCGGGACGCCCTCCCAGAGCGTCATGTGAAACGGGTCGGCGCCGTTGGCGCATACGCACACGTGCGGGAAGCGTACCGCATGCTTCTCCGCCAGGGCCATGAAATCGCTCCACCGGAGCGTGACAGGCGCTTCGATAACGCTGCCTCCGGCCGGATCGGCATCAATCTTGAGAGTCCAAGTTTCCGGGGCAAGTCCGGCTTCGCGCGCCTGCTCGGGGGAGAAGCGGGCCGCACCGGACTTCCCTTTGTCAAGGATGGTCTTGATCTCATCGACGGGAGTTAAGTACTGCAACTGGGCGATGGCCTTGCGCATTTCCGGGTGTGCAGTGGGGTCCGCGGCCCCGAGCGGCGATGCTTTGCAGACGGCGGTCCACGCAGCACCCAACTGTACGAGGCGGCGCCGGCTCGGCCGCCAGCGCTCGGGCGAGTTCCAACTGGAGATTGGCATCTGAACCTCGCCATCAGGATACTCCAAACGGGTATCGAGTTCAGTTATCTATCGAACGCCGGCCAGTTCTTCCTGTTCGGCGATGCCGGGCGGCCGCCCGTCGCCTCGCTCGCGCCCTTCAAAGAAGCGATACAGCACGGGCACCACGATCAGCGTCAATTGCGTGGACGTGAACAAACCGCCGATCACCACAATGGCCAGTGGGCGCTGTACTTCCGATCCCGGACCCGTCGCAAACAGGAACGGCACCAGGCCGAGCGCGGCCACCGTGGCCGTCATCATCACCGGGCGGAACCGCATCAGCGTGCCCTCCAGAATCGCCTCGCGCTGCCCCATTCCGTCTTCCCGTAGCTTGCGGATATAGGAAACCAGCACCACGCCGTTCAACACCGCAATACCCCACAACGCGATGAACCCGACCGACGCCGGAACCGACAGGTACTCGCCGGTGACATAGAGTGCCACGATACCGCCGATGGAGGCGAACGGAAGCACCAGGATGATAAGCGTGGCGAACCGGATCGAGTTAAACAGCAGAAAGAGCAGAAAGAAGATGGCGCCCACCGTAATGGGAACGATAATCTTCAGGTGCCGCAGCGCGCGCTCCATATTCTGGAACTGCCCGCCCCACTCGATGTAATAACCCGACGGCAATTGCACCTGCTTCTTCACCTTCTCCTGCAACTCGGCGACGAACCCGCCCAGGTCGCGGTCCTGCACGTTGACACCGACCACGATGCGGCGCTTGGCCGAATCGCGGTTGATCTGCGCCGGACCTTCCACCACGCGGATGTCGGCAACGCTTTGCAGTTGCACCTTGCCTCTGTCCGGCGTGTCGATCACCATCTGGCGGATTTCGGTCAGCGTATCCCGGAGTTGAGGCGGATAGCGGACCACGGCCTGGAAGCGCCGCTCCCCTTCATAGATCTCGGTGGCTGACTTTCCGCCGATCGCCATCTCGATCACCTCGTGGATGTCGCCCGCATTCAGCCCGTGCCGCGCAATGGCCTGGCGGTCGATGTTGATCGTCATGTACTGCTGGCCGCCCACGCGGTCAACACGCGAATCCCGCATGCCGCGAATCGTGCCGGCCACCCGCGCGATCTCATTGGCCTTCTCTACCAGCACGCCCAGGTCGTCACCAAACAGCTTCACCGCGACGTCGGCGCGGACACCCGTCACCATTTCATCGACACGGTCCGAAATCGGCTGCGCCATCACCAGGTTCACTCCGGGCAGTATCGCCAGCAGCTTGTCGCGAATCTCATTGGCGATGTCGTCCTGCGTGCGGCCCTTCCGCTGATCCACCGGCGTGAGCGTCGTGATGACATCGGCTTCGTTCGGACCCGCCGGATCCGCCGGTGATTCGCCGCGCCCCAACCGCGACACCACCTTGGTGACGCCGTCCGTCTTCGCCACCTCGCGCGCAATCGTCATCTCCATCTTGATCGACTCTTCCAGCGAGATGTTCGGTACGCGGTCCACATTCGGAGAAATCGAGCCCTCTTTCATTTCCGGGATGAACGAGGTCCCCAGGTAAGGAAACAGGCTGAAGGCCGCCGCGGCCAGGCTGATCGCCACCAGCACCGTAACGCCCTCCCGCTTCAACGCTCCCCGCAGAACCCACAGATACGGCCGCTTCAGTATCCGCACGAAGATCGTGTCGTGTTCGTTGCCGCCCTTCAGCAAGTACGCCGACAACACCGGCGACAGCGTCAGCGACAGCACCAGCGAAATGGCGAGCGCGATGGCGATCGTATAGGCAAGCGGCCCGAACATCTTGCCTTCCATGCCTTCGAGAGTCATGAGCGGCAGGAACACCAGAATGATGACGCTGATCCCGAAGATCACTGGCGTCCCCACTTCCTTCACCGCTTCCACGACCGTCGTCAGCTTGTTCCCATGCCCGCCGCCATGCGACAACTTCTCGAAGACGTTCTCAACCACCACCACGCTGCCGTCCACCATCAATCCGATCGCGATCGCCAGCCCCCCCAACGACATCAGGTTCGCCGACAGCCCCACCTTGTTCATCACCATGAAGGTCAGCAGCGGCGTCAGAATCAAGGTCGCGATCACTACGATGCTCGAACGGATGTCTCCCAGGAACAGGAAAAGAATCACCACCACGAGGATGATGCCTTCGATCAACACCTTCACGACGGTCTGTAGAGCCGCATCCACCAGTTCCGACCGGTCGTAGAACGGAACGATCTTCAACCCATCCGGCAGCATGGCCTGTGAATTGATCTCGTCCACCCGTTCTTTCACCCGGCTGACGATCTCCTTGGCATTGCCGCTGGCCAGCATCATCACAATGCCGCCCACTGCCTCGGTGTAGCCCCCCTTCACCATGGCGCCGTAGCGCACGTCTTCGCCAAAGCGGACCTCCGCCACGTCGCGAATGTAGACGGGTGTGGCGCCCACCTCCTTCAAGACGATATACCGGATGTCGTCCAACGTCTGAATCAGGCCCACGCCGCGCACGAGGTACTGTTCGGGACCCTGCCGGAGAATGCCACCCCCGGAATTCGCGTTGTTCCGCGCCAGCGCCTGGTGCACATCCTGGATCGTGACATGGTAATAACGCATCCGCGCCGGGTCCACCAGCACCTGGTACTGCTTGACGTATCCACCGGTGGAGTTGATCTCGGCTACGCCGGAAATGGAGCGCAACAACGGACGCACCACCCAGTCCTGCACCAGCCGGCGCTGAATCAGTTCGTCCTTGGTGAGTTCCCGTTGGCCGTCGTCATCCCGTTCGAGCGTGTACTGATACACCTCGCCCAGCGCCGACGATACCGGACCCAGAACAGGCGTAACCCCCTCGGGAAACCGGTCCCTCGCCTCCATCAACCGTTCCATCACCAACTGGCGGGCGAAGTAAACGTCGGTCTCGTCCGTGAAGACAATCGTCACAATCGACAAGCCCGGCTTGTTGAGCGACCGCATCTCGGTCAAACCCGGCAGTCCGGTCATCGCGATTTCGACTGGCACCGTGACGAAGCGCTCCACTTCTTCCGGCGACCGGCCCGGCGCCTCCGTTGCGATCTGCACCTGCACGGTCGTGACATCCGGAAAGGCGTCGACCGAGAGCCGCTGCGCTGCCCGCATCCCAAAAAACAGCAGCGCAACCGCGACCACCACGATCACCAGGCGCTGCCGCAGGGCTGCCCGAACGATACTCTCTACCATCAACTGCTCCCCTGCAATGCAAGCCGCTTGCGCTCATTGTTCAGGTGGAAAGCGCCATCGAGCACAACCTTTTCGCCCGGCTGAATCCCTTCCAGCAATACATACTTGCCTTCCAGTTCCATGCCCAGCGAGACCCGCCGCAAACGATAACTTTGACCTGCCGTTTGCACAAAGATGTAGTCCTGGTTACTCTCCCTGACCACGGCGCCGACCGGGACAATGCGATGATTCTCCGCCGCATCCAACAACGACATGGTCGCCAGCATCGCCGGCTTCAACCGTCCGCGCGGGTTGGCAACGTCCATCCGGATACGAACCGTTCGCGTATCGGGATTCACCGTCGCGCTCACAAAGGTCAACTTGCCTTTCAGCTTTTGTTCGGGTAGCGCGGGAACCTCCGCTTCCACCTGCTTGCCCACTTCCACCGCGCCGGCGGCCTGTTCAGGCACATCCGCCACCAGCCATAGCCGCGACAAATCGGCCAGCACACAGACGCTTTCGGCGGCCTGCACAAACTGGCCGATCGTGACTTTGCGCTCCATCACGGTTCCGTCGATCGTGGCTACCACCTGCGAAAACGAATTCACCGTGCGCGATGTCTCCAGCCGTTCCAGCGCTACTTCGGACATTCCCAGTAACTTCAACTGGTCGCGCAGTGACGCCAGTTCGGCATTCTGCTGCGCCAGTTCTGCTTCCCGCCGCTGCAACTCCGCCTCGCCGATCACGTCCGCCTCCAGCAGGCGGCGAGCCCGGTCCACCGCCCGCTCGGCCAGCCGGCGCTGTGAAACCGCCTTCAAGAAGTTCGACTGCGCTTCCGACAACTGTGTGCTGTGGATCCGAGCCACGATGTCGCCGCGCTTCACCGTCTGGCCTTCCACCACCGACAGCTCCGTAATGCGGCCGGTCACCGGTGCGCTCACCCGCGCAATTTGCGTTTCGTCGGCTTCCAGGCGCCCGGATATCCGCAGAGTGCCCGCCACTTGGCCCCATTGCGGCTCGCCGACCTGAATCTGTTTCGCAAGCTCTGGACTGACGGTGATTTCCATCGGGTCCCGTGTCGGACCCGGCCTCGAACTCTCCGCCTTCTTCGACGCGCCACCCGCTCCGCACCCGAGCGTCACCGCCAACAGCAACGCGCCTCCTGCCGCAACCATCGTTGTCGCCGTCGTCATGGCCGTGCTCCCGCCTCCTGCGCCCGCAGTTGCTCCACATCGATCAGGGCCGATTGCAGGTCGAATTGCGCGCTCAGGAAGTCCAGTCGAACCGTGCGTAGCACCCGCTGCGCATCCAGAACTTCGATGATGCCCCGCTCGCCGAACTTGAACGCCGCTTCCGCCGCTCGTAGCGCCGCCTCGGCTTCCTTCAAGACCCCTTGTTCAAATGAGGCCACCTGCTGTCCGGCCACCTCGTACTGGCCGTACGCCCGTTCGAGCGCGGCCTGCAATTCCAAACGCCGCAGATCCGCCATGGCCCGTGCCTGATTGAGTGCCGCGGCCGCTTCCCCAATCGGTCCCTCGCGTTTGTTCAAAATCGGAACGGGAATCGAGACGCCCACCCGAAAAAAGCCCAGGTCGGGTTGCCGCTCGTATTCCAGCCGCACGCTCGGTTGCGGCCGCCGCTGCGCATATTCCGAATCCAATTGCGCCTGCGCCCGCCGAACCTCGGCTTGCGATTGCAATAAAGCCGGATACCGCGATAGCACCTCCTTCCGTAGCTCTTCCAGCGGCGGGAGCTTCACGCTGATATCCAAGGCTCCTTGCGGCTCGATCCGCGCCGCCAGTGGCGCGCTGACCGCGGTCCGTAACGCCGCCACCGCATTCAGGTAACGCAACTGCGCGCTGTTGTAAAAGGTTTGCGCCGTCGCCACTTCCGCATCCGCCCGCGTCAGTTCCAGGCGTGCCGCCTCGCCAACATCCACTTGGACCTGCACCCGGCGTTGGAGGTCGTTGACCAACCGCAGGTTCTCCTGCGCCAGTCCAATCTCGGCCCTCCGCCGAAGTACCTGAAAGAACGCCTGCTTGACAGCCGCGCGTACATTCAGCCGCGCTTCTGCCAGCGTGTGTTGCGTACTTTCACGCCCGAGTTGGGCGACTTTCAGCCTGGCCCGCCGGATCGACGGTCGTTCAATCAGTTGGTCGACACTGACGTGGGTCAACAATCCGGGCTCTGCGCCCGGTAACCGTCGGTACTGGGGCCCGGCCAGCGTGTTGAATTGTGGATTGGGACGAGCCAAGGCAGTCCGGATTGCCGCCTGCGCCCCTTCTGTCAGCGATTCCGCCAGCCGGAGCTGCGGATTGTGTTCATCCGCCAATGCCAGCGCTTGCTCCAACGTCAGCAGTTGTACATCCTGGGCGACCGTGGGGAGACAGATTGAAAACCAGAGCACCAGCGAAGGCCGGAGCCGTTTTTCCTTGATTATCAATCATTCATTGTATTATAGTTTCTCAATCAGTCGCTACGCCCGTAATGCTTCCAGCAGACGATCGATATCCGTGTCGGAATTGTAGACCGACGGCGAAATCCGCATTCCCGGAATAATCCGCACCTTCCCCGCCTTGTCCGTAAACTCCCACCGCCGTAAGGCGATCACCGTCTTCCCAAACGCCTTCTTCAACTTAGCGGCCGTCTTTTCATACTCCGGCAGCCGGAAACTGACGATCGGTGTCTCGTTTTCCGGGGGGGTCAGGGCGGGATAGCCCATCCCGGGAAGTTCCTTCTGGAGCCGGGCGGTAAGGCGGCGTGCATGGGCGCGGATGTTCGGGATGCCCAATTCGTGAATGTGGGAAAGGGCCGCGTGTGCAATGGTTCCGCCGCTGTAGGAAAAACTGCCGACCTCGTACCGCACCGCTCCGGGCCTCACCACAAACTCCGTGTCGGTCTGGGTGGCGTTCTTGCTCGTGTACTGCCGGACCCCATATCGCGACCGGCTTACCTTCTCGTGGAGTTCCTCCTTAACGTAGAGAAATCCGAACCCGAAGTCGCCCATCAGCCATTTGTAAGTGCCGCACGCCGCGAAATCGATTCCCAATGCCTGCACATCAATCGGCACCGCGCCCGCGCCCTGAATGATGTCGGCGTACACAACCGCGCCGTGGGCGTGGGCGGCCGCGGCCGTCCGTTTCACGTCATGAAGGTAGCCGTTGATGTTGGACACCAGCGCCAGCGACACCAGTC
>JAEUQD010000888.1 GCA_016789925.1 Bryobacterales bacterium
GTCGTAGTTCCGCGTGAAGTAGCTGTTGTAGCGATCGGCCGTCTTGAGGGCGGTTTCATACGAACGCCGGTCGCCGGTGAGGAAGTAGTAATCGAGGTGACCCTCGATAAACGTATGGTCGACGGCGAAGTGGCTTTTCGGGCTGCCGGCGCGGAATCCGCCCTTGGGCGCGCCGCCGGTGGGACGCTCCTTGTAGTAGTCGCCGGTGTGGCCGATGGCATGGCCGTAGACAGCGCCCACCGTCATCGGGTCAGCATGGTGGTGGATGGCGTCGATGTCGCGGTTGTGCCACTCCATTTCTTCTGCCGCCCGGAAATAGCGCCAGCCCGCGGTACGCGCGAACTGGAGGATAAAAGCGTGCTGCGTTTCGTACTCGCTGTTGCCCCAGTTGATGAGGCGTTCGCCCCACCAGTCGCCAAAGTTGAGCATGCCGTACTCGCGATTGACGTCGCGGCCGCGAACATAGCCGTTAAAGGTCTGGTTGAAGGCGTTATCGTAGAGCTGAAGCACCTTGGAAGGCCGCGGCACTGAGATCTCGCCAAAGGCCTTGGTCTGCTGGTACCAGTCGGGTGTGGCCGCGGCCATTCTGACCTGCTGCTCGTTTCGGACAGCGGCAGGCTGATTGCCACCGAATTCGAGCCAGACGTCGTGCGTTTTGGTAACACCCTGGCGCAGTTTGTATCTGCCGTTCTTCAGGTAATAGTAAATCCGATGCTCGTCGATGGTGTTATTGGCGCTGTCGTATTCGTCAGTCCTCAAAGTGGGCATGAGCGCCAACTCGAAGCCCTGAGGAGTTACGGTGAGATCTTTCGGATAATTCTGCCAGAAGTCGCGGACGGCGAGCGTGACAGTACGGGTCCCGTCGTTCCAGGTGGCGACGCCAGCCGCGCGCCTGCCCTGCACGCCTTTGGACGCGATGGAGTAGCGATCGTCGGTGTGCTGTTGGAGTGTTGCGTGCGCGCCATTGGCGAACGTGCCCGAAGCTCCGGCCAGCGTCCACTGCTTCGCGGTCCCGGCAAGCGGCAAACGCAGTTTCAGGCTGCTGACTTCGGAGAAATCAGCCGCGGTGTGGTCGTTCTCGAAGGTGTGCTGGATGCGGACGAAGGGCTGGCCTGCCCAGGCGTGAATGCGGAGGACATAGCGAAAGAGCTTCTTGCCATCAGTGGCCTGGTGATGCCCGGCGACACGAATCATCGCGCGGACAGGGCCGCTCTCTTCCACAACCACTTCTTCAGGCGCGGCGAGGCTGCTGTAGGTCGTTCCGTCAGGCGCGGTCAAAGTGAACTCAGAGGGCTTGTCGACAATGGCTTCGCCCTTGCACCACACACCGTCGAAGAGCGAGAAGCGGCGCTTGCTCACGGTGAATTTGATGGCGCCGGTATCGACGATGACATCATCGGAGCTATCGGCCACCTTGACAGCGGACTCGGGTACCGCGGCGCGCGCAACATCGACGCCGTATTCGAGCGCGGCGATGGGCTGCGCAGAGATGAAGTCGAGCAACACCCATTTGAGGCTGCCATCGGGCCAGCGTTGGAGGACGCGCGTTTGGAGTGGAACCTCGGCATTCGCCGCAATCATGCGGAGGTGGCTGTCCGCACCCAGCACGCCCTTCGGGAACGGAACACCGGCGGTGACCGGCAAACCGCCGGGCTCGAGTTTCAGGGCAACGACATCCTTGCGTGCGGAACCGGCTACGACAGGCGGCGATTGCGTTTGGAAGGTCTGCCACTCCGAAGTGATGGTGTCGCCCGTGCGTGACTTGGCGACGACGCGGTAGCGATAGGTCTTGCCCTTGGAGAGTTTGTCGAGGCGCAGGCGGTGGTTGTTTAGAGCCAGCGGGTCGGTGGCTTTCACAGCGGGGTCGTCGGTCTCGACGGTGGCCTCAACGGGCCAACTCGTCAGGAAGGTGATGCTGGCAGAGACCTCGGTAGGCCTCGCCCCAATCGAACTGATGAGATACTCGGGCTGCCGCGGCTTCGGTTTGGTCTTCAGGAGCAACAGGTTTTCCGTCTTGTACTGGCCCGTCTTGGTGAGGGCCTTGAGTTCGATGGCCTCGCCACCTTGAAAGGTCTGCGCCTGTGTCAGATAGAAGAGCTTCTGGCGATTGTCATCGAGACTGGCAACGGCAGTGCCGACTTCTTTGCCGTTGATCGAGATCGCAATCCGCTCGTCCCCGGCGCTGTCATAAAAGATAAAGGCCGGGTAGTACGTTCCGGCGGACTGGACGGTGGCCGTGATCTTCGCGTTCTCGTCCTTGCGCTTCGCGGCCCATGCCCGGTACTCGGAAACGTCTTCAACGAAGCCTTCAAACTTGCATTTCAGGATGGGCAAAACAACATTTTGACTATCCGCCGCGGCAGCGCCGATGATGTCGAGGCCCGAGGTGACCTCGACATTCCGATTTCCATCACGCTGTCCGGAACAGGCAGCAAGAAGGCAGAGGAATAGACTGGCGGTCGAACCATTGCGCATAGAATCAAATCCTTTTGAACTTTGATCGAAACTGCGGCCTTGAGTATACTCTGGCATTCAGCCCTTTGGGAGCGATTCCCCGCAAGGGTTTTGTTGTGCAAACGCGGCGGGTACCAATAAGTGGCAGCGCCCAGAGCAGGCATCATGTCAGACGTGTTTGTAGTTTACTTTACCGTGGGGGGCTTGGCGCGGTCCATGTAGCGGCGGGTAGCCAGGTCGATGCGGATGGCATCGCCGGATTTGATGAACGGTGGGACCATGACGGAGACACCGTTGGCGAGGTTGGCAGGTTTCCAGACCTGATCGGAGCCGTGGATCGGAGGCGCGGTGTCGGCGATGACGGCTTCGATGACATCGGGGGCGAGGACACCGACGGGCTTGCCATCCACGAACTCGACGGTTACCGGGAGATCCGGCTCAAAGAAGTCGGCATAGGAACCGGCGACAGAGGCGGGGAGGGAAATCTGCTCGAAAGTGTTGGGATCCATAAGAAAACAGTCTTCGCCGTCGCGGTAAACAAAGGTGTAGGGAAGCTTCTCGACAGGGAGGTCCTCGAGTTTGAGATCGGCGCGGAAGGCATGTTCCCACTGAGTACCGGTAGCAATGTCGCGAAGACGGGCGTGGCAACTTCCCCCCATCTTGCCTTGGCCGGAGTGGTAGTCGGCGGCGAGAACGCGATAGGTGTGATTCTCGAAGCGAATCGCCATTCCGGGACGCAGTTGGGACGACAGAATCATGGGCGCAACTCTCACAAAACATATCAGAATGCGGGCCCCCGGCCGGGGCCCGCTTCTGGGAGGAGCGACCAGTTCGGCACTGGGCGCCATCAGACACCGGAAAAGCCGGTGTGAACTCGAAAAGAGCACTAGCTCGGCCGCGGAGCCTCGCCTTCAATCGTGACTCGAACGGGCTCTTCGATGAGCTTCGGGTCAGGGCCAGTCGTTAGAACCATCAGGAAGAAGCGGCCGGGTTTCACATTGGCAGGGATCTTGAATTCAATCTGCGTGGCAGCCTGTTTCACGATCTGGACCTTCCAATCGGTGGTTCCGTCGGTAATATAGACCTCGGCAACATGCTGCTTGTCGAGGTATTCGCCGTCAACCTTCATGGTGTCGCCGGATTTGCCGTTATCCGGGGTCACCATGGTCATCTTGGGGACGCCTTCGGCGCCCAACACAAGAAACGCCGCGGCAAGAAGAAGAATCAACAGAACAACAGAGCCTTTCATCTGATTACCTCCGACTTCAGCATAGGCTTGATTGTAGAGAAATGCAAGGGGCCGAATGTAGTTTTGTTTTGTTCTTTGTTACTGGAGAAAATTCGGTGTGGGGATATACTGGGGGCAATGATTAGATGCCTGCTGCTAGCTTGGGCGTTGGCGGCATGGGGGCAGACTGGGCCGCCGGTGCGGATCCTCCGCGGCGAACTCATCGTATGGCAGGTGCGGGGACTGGCCGGCGAGATGGCCCTGCGGAGCATTGACGGCCATGTCGTCAACTGCCGGATCCTGCCGGATACCTACCTTACCCGCCAGACTATGCGAATCACGCCGGTGGGCGTCAAGATCGGGGATACCGTGGAGGTTGTTGCGGATTTCAGCGACGGTGCCGAGCACTGCACCGCAGTCACGGTGTACGTGCGCCCCCCAGAGCCCAAGCCAAGACTGGCTCGCGGAACAGGGCGAGCCCTCCCCTTCCCTGCCTGGCAACCTCGAAACCTGATGGACAACCTTATCCCAAGAGGAAGGCTGACCTACGCCGGAATCGTCATCCGTATGGACAAACATCGCTTGATCGTGCGAACCCGGAAGGACGGCGAGAAATCATTTGCTCTCCGGGAGGACACAATCTTCAGCGAAGCGGGTCGGGAGGTAGAACCCGCGGCGCTAGCCGTCCACCGGACGGTCTACTTGCGCGCCAGCCAGACCTTCGACGGCGACCTCGAGGTGTATCAGGTGGTTTGGGGCGACATCCTTCAGCCCAGCCGCTAACCTGACTACTTGGGGGACTCCTCAAGCTCTTCGAGTTCTTTCCACATGTTGTCGATCGGATGCCAGTCGATCTTCTCGGGGCTGGCCAAATGGACATCGGGAACTCGCAACGTGCCGTGACCGAACGGGCAGATATATTCGGTCCGTGGGGGACCCAGAAACAGGTGATTCCAGGAACCGCGGCTCAAAGGCATCCGGAGGCGGCGGAGACAAGTGCGGCAGCGAAAGCGCTGGTCAAGGATGACCAAATAGACCAAGGCAACGGCGGCCAAGCCGAAAAACAGGATCGCGAACGTGTAGCCGAGGTCGGTGCCGAACGGACTAAGTTGGACCCGCATGAAGGGCTCGGGTTCCGGCCACAAAGCGTGGAGCGCACGCCCACCGGCCGCCAGGAGCCCACCGACGAACACCAGTTTCGCCGCGAAGAAGGCCCAATATCTCATACTGTAAAGACTCCCGGAGAAACGAAAAGGTTCCCCTGTTTCAGGGGGAATCAGTGCTGAAACAAAGCGCGCAACAGGAAAAGGAGATTGGCGGGCCGTTCGGCCAGCCGGCGCATGAAGTAGGGGTACCAGGCAGATCCGTAAGGAACGTAAAGGCGGACGGGGAAACCTCGACGCACCAGATCGCGCTGGAGGTCCCGGCGAATCCCGTAAAGCATCTGGAATTCAACCGAACTTGGCGTGAGGCCCCGCTCGCCGATCCGGACGGTCAGATCCCGGATGATCTCCTCATCGTGGGTTGCAAACGCCGGGCGCACGCCGCGCTCCAAGAGGATTGCGCCCAGCTTGCGGTAATGAGCGTCCACCGCCCGTTTAGCGGGAAAGGCGACCTCGGGCGGCTCATGATAAGCCCCTTTGCACAGACGGACCGGAATTCCTGCGCGACAGAGGCTTTCGAGGTCGGCCTCGGTCCGGTAGAGGTATGCCTGGAGAACGGCCCGAACGTTGCCGTAGCAAGCGTGCAAGTGCCGCACGACGTCCAGAGTCGCCTGGGTGTGGGCACTCGATTCCATGTCGATCTCGATCTGAGAATCTGCCGCCCGCGCGGCGTCGGCGAGAATGGACGTCAGACGAAGGCACTCCTCTGCCGAGATATCAAGACCGAACTGGGTCAATTTGATCGACAGCGTGGCGCGATTGCGGAGGTTCTTGAGAGCGTCGAGCGAATGCTCGCAGGAAGCCTCGGCTTCGGCGAGCGAGGTGACGTGCTCGCCAAGGTGGTCGAGCGTCGAGAGGATACCTTCGGTGTAGAGCTTGTCCGCAACCGCCAACGCCTCGCGGAGAGTTTCGCCCGCGATAAACCGCGCCACCAGGCGGCGCGTAACGCGGGAGCGCGCCAACGGACGTTGGAGCCAAGCCTGGCGAGACAGGAACAGCAAAGCGTTCCGTAGGATCATGGACCCGACCTGACCTTAGTGTACAGGTAAGCCGACCGAACGCATCAACTCAAGGGCGTTGGACCGGTGTACAACCCCGGGACGAAGCTTGTAGTCAAACCGGATTTGGCCATGTTCGAACGTGTCTTCGAGATGGATGTTCGCGGCGCCGGGCAGTTGGGCAGCGATTTCCGTGAGGGCAAGGTCGTGCGTCGTGACCAGACCGTAAGCGCCGCGGTCCATGAGCGACCGGAGGATCCCCTCGGCGCCCAATCGCCGGTCGTGGGAATTCGTACCGGAAAGCAATTCATCGAGGAGAAAGAGAACCGGAAGGGATTGCTGGGTGAGGTCGACGATCTGGCGGAGGCGGGTGATTTCAGCGAAGAAACGGGAATGGCCCTCGATCAGCGAGTCCACTGTGCGGATTGCGGCGCCCAGGGAAAACGCGGAGAGGCGGAGATGCGACGCGCGAACAGGCGCGCCGGACCAGGCAAGGATCGTATTCAGACCGACTGCACGCAGCAAGGTGCTCTTGCCCGACATGTTCGATCCGGAGACGATGAACAGCCGGCGCTGCGGATCCAACTCGATATCGTTCGCGACCGCGCGGGATTCGGGAAGCAATGGATGCGCAAGGCCGTTCGCGGCCCAGTGTGGCGTATCGGGAGAAAGGTCCGGAAAGGTTGCCGTGGGGTGCTCGAAGGCGTAGTTCGCCAACGAATTCAAGGCCTCAAAGGTAGCCAGGGAATCGAGCCAGCCGGCGATCTGGCGGCCATGGCGAACACGCCAGCGTTCGATTGCCGCCGCATGCTGGAGTTTCCACAGCAGAACGAAGGCGGCGGGAGCAAAGCCGAGGTTGTGGGCCCAGTTGAGCCGGTCGACCAGAGTCTCCAATTGCGCGATCGCTTGGGAGGCGTGGGGGGCGCGCTCGGTGAGCAGAGAGGAGTGAAATGTCTCTCGCTCCAGGGCGGCCAGCGACTTCGAGATTAATTCCAATTCACGTGCCGGTGTATCCAGGGCATCCACCACCCGCTCGATGCGGCCGGAATTGACCAGTGTCAGTGTACCCGTGATGAGAATGACGAGGAGAAAGGCACTCAGCGGGAGTTGCGAGAAGAGCCAGAGCATGAAGGTCACCGCACCGGCGGTCGCCAACAGCGGAGCGAACCAGCGAAGATAGGCCGGAAACGCCACCGCCGGCGCCTCGCCCCATTGCCGGAGAAAATGAGGATGGATTCTGGTTTCGATTTGCTGCCCGAGCAAGGCGAGGTTCTCGCGCAGAGCCGCTCTGGGAATCAGTTCCCGGACAGCCAGTTGGCGCGCCAGCGCCTGTTCGCGGGAGGCAGGTTCGCACAGCCAGGAGGCGAGCGCGGCCTGTCCGGCGGCCGTGCGAGCCGTACAAAGGAGTTCGAATAGCGAGCCGTGCCCGAAAACGTCGAGGTCTTCGGAGTACACATGGCGTGGGCTTCGGAATTGCGTTCCGGCGGTGCCGCGGCCCGCCCATTCACCGCCCAGCCGGGCCAGGGCCGCCTCAAACAGTGCCCGCGCGCGCAAAGCGGACTGGCGCCGGCGAACCGCCGATTCGTGCAGGATGACCAGCGGAACGAGGGCGGCGAAGGCGACGAGGAAAAAGGCGGGATGCAGCACGCGGGAGCCAAAAGCGAGCCATCCTGTGACGAGGATCAGGCCGCCGGTAAACAACCGGGCACGCGTGGACAGCGACTCGAGCCGGGCAAGCGATGAGACCGTGGAATTCCAGTAGTTGAGGCGAGCCGAGTAATGCGCGTGCGGATTCTCCACTCCTCCACCCTACACTGAAACCCGGTCTCGCCCCGTCACTCCACTTTGCCTGACGACAACCGGAAGACGAGCGTCTTGTTGCGCTTCGTGACGGTCTTGGCGACACCCGGCCCGGAGAGTTCCGCCGGCAACATCTCTTTGCGTACGCTGCCATGCTCCAAATAGTAGGTGATCCGCGTCACCCGTTGATTCTTGAACAGAAGCAGTGTTTCCGCAATCCGGTAGGTCTTTTCAAACAGGGGATACGATAGGAAGACGTCGACTTGGCCGGCAAGCGCCTGGACGAACTTCCCGGAAGCATACGCCCAAACCAGGTCCACGAGGCCTCCGCCCAACTTCCGGAGTTCGTCCTCGTTCTGCTTGATCCAGTGTCCGCCAGACGTCATTTCGATGACGGTCTTGCTGCGGGAATTAGCGTATTGGTAGGCGCCACCGGACGTGTTGCCGGTGAATCTCTTCTCTTCCCCCGATACTTCCGTATCGAAATTGAACGACCCCATCCGCAACTGAGGTTCCGACGACAGACAGTAGGCCCCGGAATAGAGAACCCCGCGATCGGCTTTGGGCGCGAAATCCAGATGCTCGACCTCGCGCAGGATGACTTCGAGCCTGTCGATGTCGCTCTCGGGGCGCTCGGCCCATGGAGTGCGAGAGAACGCGGACAGCGTTTGCAAGTCCCGCAGATCCAACAAAAAACGCCGGTCTTGCAGCCGCTCGGCTAACCGGGCCAGTTCGTAATCGCTCAGGCGGGAGACATCGCCGAAACGCTTGCTGACGGCGGCCGCCAGACTCTGCCTGAGCGTGTCGTGAAGTCGAAACATGGTCAGTGTCCCGTCCTCGCCCGCAGTGCCGCCAGAGGCTGCCTACTGGCTCATGCCGCGGGCAGCGACCTTCCAGATCGCTTCCACATTCTCCCCGCGGACGCAGAACATCTTGTCGTAGAGGTTCACGCTCGGATCGCAGTGGGGGATGATGAACTCGGCCTTGTCGCCGACGCTGAGCGTATTGGCGCCGCGCGCAAACGTGATCTTGCCGTGCTCGTCGCCGCCGAAAGCGTAGTTGATGCCTTCGTCGGTCTTGTGCTTGGGTGGGAAGGGCTTGTCCGTGGAAAACGCCTTCAGGCCTCCGTCCACGATGGCCAGGTCGTCGTTGGGTTTGCTGACAACCGTCGTGAAGACAGTGAGGGCGTTCTTGAAGTCGCCGTAGACGGCATTGCCATCCGCGCCCCCGATGCGGTTGTAGTCGACGTCCATGAACATAAAACTGCCGGGCTGGAGTTCCGTGATTCCGTCGATGTCCGCATCGATGTTGTAGGTACCCGTGGACCCGCCGGTGAGGTGGCTGCACGCGATGCCTTTCCTTTCGAGCATGCGTCGCGTCTCCACGGCCTTGGCCATCACCTCCTGCGAAACCTTCTTGCGGGCTTCGAAGCCGGTGACGTGCGAGGCCCCACCGGCATAGGCTTGCAGCGTGGTGAATTTGAGGTTCGACAGACCCTGCATGGCCTCGACAAGGGCTACGGCGGGTTCCCCGGGCATGATGCCGGTCCGATTGCTCACCCAGAGGTCGACAGCGATGTTCAGTTTGATCTTGGCAGCCCTCGCCGCCTCGTTCAGGTCGTTGGCATTCTTGATGTTATCGACGCAGAAGATGGTGTCGGGAGCGAGTTTGGCCAGGCGAACGGCGCGTTCGATTTTGTAAGGACCCACGACCCCGGTAGTGATCAGCAACCCGCGGATGCCGGCCTGGGCGAAGACTTCCGCCTCGCTCAGCTTCGCGGCACAGGCCCCAACCGCGCCGGCGGCCACCAGGCGGCGGGCAATCTCCGGGCATTTGTGGGTTTTGCCGTGCGGGCGGATGGCCCGGCCTTTCCCCTTCACAAAGCCCACCATCTTGTTGACATTGTGTTCGAACGCATCCAGGTCCAGCACGAGTGCGGGCGTCGGCAGGTCGGCCTTACTCAGCTTTCCCTTGACATCGCCCCGGGCGATCATTTTCTCGATCTCAGCCCACGAGTAGCTGGTTTTTCCCAGCAGAACGGCGGGGGCGAAAACACTTCCAGCCAAAAAGGCGCGTCGGGATTGCATACAGGCTCCTTGGGGACTTAGCATAACACAGCGCCGCACCACCGAAACCCCGCTCTGCCCGGATGCGTTTTATACTGGTGCATATGCGTACTGTAGTCTCTGCGCTGCTGGTGTGCGCAGCCTCCTTGTGGGCCGCTGAGGTCAAGGTCTTGGAAGAGATCATCGCCAAGATCAACGGTGATATCATCACCCGAACGGAAATCGAACGTTCCCGGCAGCAGATGTTCGCCGACGCAGCTCGCGCCGAAGCGAAGGGCCCTGAAATCGAGAAGCTCGTCAAGGAGAGGGAGAGAGACATCCTTCGTGACCGCATTGACCAACTCCTGCTAATCCAAAAAGGCAAGGAATTGAACATCAACGTGGACGCGGAGATCTCGAAGAACCTCGCCGACATCCAGCGGCAACTCGGTATCGCCGACCCCGAAAAGTTCCAACAAGCCGTCAAGCAACAGACGGGCATGCCCTATGAAGACTACAAGAACGAGATGCGGAACAGCATGCTCACGCAGCGCGTGATCCGCCAGGAAGTCGGCGGCCGCATCAATATCCCGCGGGCCGAACTCCAGAAGTATTACGAGGAGCACAAGACGGAGTTTGTCCGGGAAGACCGCGTTTTCCTTTCCGAGATCTTTGTTTCGTCGGGCAAGGACGGAGCCGGTGCGGCCGCTGCTGAAAAAAAGGCGAAAGACCTGGTAGCGCGTGCCAAGAAGGGTGAGCGGTTTGGCGAATTGGCGCGCGACAACTCCGACGCTGACTCGGCCAAGAACTTCGGCGAGTTGGGAGGATACAAACGCGAAGATCTCAAGAAGGAGATCGCCGATCTCGTTTTTGAGCAGAACCGGGGCTTCATCACCGACCCGCCGATCAAATCCGACACAGGGTTCCTGATTTTGCGCGTGGAAGAGCGGCACCGGCCGGGTCAAGCGAGCTTTGAAGAGGTGGAGAACATCATTCAGGAAAAGCTATACATGCCGCGGTTCCAACCCAAGATCCGCGAGTACCTAACGCAACTCCGGCAGGATGCCTTCCTCGAGATCAAAGAGGGATGGGAGGATACCTCGGCCGCTCCGGGCAAGAACACTCGCTGGAGTGACCCGGCGCAACTCCGTCCGGAGACCGTGACCAAGGAAGAAGTTTCCGCACAGCCGCGGCGTAAGCGAATTCTCGGCATCCCCATCCTCGGGACCCAAACCAGCTCCAGCACTTCGGAAAAAAAGCAGTAGGCAGCGGAGCTTGCGCCCCGCCACGCCGTTCGTCCGCTGTCCATGAAATCTCCTTATATTGCCGATTTACAGCCGTCCCAGCTAGTCACCGGGACGTTCCTGGTCCAGTCCAAAGACGTCCGCCAGAAGAAAAGCGGCGAGCCGTACCTGTCGCTCATTCTGGGTGACCGGACGGGCGATATCGACGCCAAGATGTGGGACAACGTCGACAAGATCCTGGACGCTTTCGACCGTGACGACTTTGTCCGCGTCAAAGGCGTGGCGCAGATCTATCAGAACCGGCTGCAGTTCACCATCCACACGCTGTTGCCCGTTGCGCCGCAAGACGTGGACCCGGCGGATTTTTTTCCGGCTTCCCAGCGCGATCTGGACGAAATGTTCGTGGAATTGAATGCGAACATCGCTGGAATCGGGGATCCGCACTTACGGACGTTGCTCCAGGCGATTGTCTCCGATGAGGAGATCGCGCGGAAGTTCAAGCGGGCGCCGGCGGCCAAGACTATTCATCACGCCTGGCTGGGCGGTTTGCTCGAACATGTCCTATCACTGTGCCAGTTGGTAAAGCTCGTGACACCGCACTATCCTCACCTGGATCAGGACTTGGTGATGACGGGCGCGATTCTGCATGACATCGGGAAGATCGACGAACTGACCTACGACCGGACCTTCGGCTATTCGGATCCGGGTCAACTGATCGGCCACATTGTGATCGGTTTGCGGATCATCGATGAGAAAGCGCGGCAGGTCCCGGGTTTCCCTCCGCGGCTGAAGATGCTGCTGGACCATCTGATTCTGAGCCATCACGGGGAATTGGAATACGGTTCGCCGAAGGTGCCCCTGATGGGCGAGGCGCTGCTGCTCCATCATCTGGATAACCTCGATTCGAAGATCGAATGCATGCGGTCGGCCGTGGAAAAGGACAAGCTCGCCGAAGGCAACTGGACGACCTACGTATCGTCGTTGGATCGTCCGGTATTGAAGAAAGCTCGCTTCCTGCGCGAACCGGACAATCCGCCACCTGCGCCACCGGTCTCCGGCTCTGGCGGGCGCACAGAGAGTATGCCGCCACCGAGGACCCAGCCGGCGGCGGGGAATGTCATGGCCGACAAACTGCGGGCCGCCTTGAGCGGAGGAAACAAGTAGCGTGCGCAAACCGGGCCGTTCGAGCGAAATCCCCCCTCCGTTGGAGTTGGAATGCCTGAAGGCGCTGTGGCGCATCGGGACGGGCAGCGTCAAAGACGTCCGCGACGTACTTACCGAGAACCGAAGTCTGGCCTATACCACAGTGATGACTGTGCTCGAGCGGTTGGTGAAACGCGGGGCCGTCGGGCGCACGAGGAGCGGGCGCGCCTTTGTGTACGAGCCGCGGCTTGACCGGGAACATGCCCGGCGGCTAGCAGTGAAGGAATTAGTAGCAACCTATTTCGGTGGCTCTGAAGACGCCCTGCGCGCCTATCTGGAGCGTCCCCGTCCACCCGAACCGGTGCGTGAGCAGACGGGACCCCAAGGGTTGGATACGACACTTCTGTAAATCCTCGGGCGTCGCGCTGCACGAGCGCACTCGGGCTCTCCAAGACAATGAACCGCACGTTTTGGCGATTCACTTGCTCACTTGACTATCTTGAGATCGAAAATGGGGCCTTTCTACAGGTTCTGGAAAAAACTTGCGGGTTTCTCCACCAGATTCTTTCAATTTTGGAATTGGCACCACTACAGCGTGAATGGCCCCGCGGGGCATGAGCACTCTCAGTTCCCACACCGCTTTTTTCCGAACCAACCATCGATCTCGAGGACTCTATTTTTACTATGCGAAAGCAAGCCTATCAACTCGAACTAAGCCATGGAGATACATTCAATGTCCAGATCTGAACTACCCTTTGCCAACGTGTCTTTCCGCGTCGGCGGTGCGCTTCTGCTGATCTTGGTGTTGCTGCTGGCAGCCTACCCAGTAGCGGCGCAGGAAGTCAGCGCCAGCATCACCGGCGTTGTTACAGACCCCTCAGGCGCGGCGATCGTCAACGCCGGCGTCAATGCCCGCGACATTGATCGTGGCACATCCTGGCCCACAACCACCAACGAATCCGGCGTCTACTTCTTCCCTCGTATCCCTGCGGGACGATATGAGTTGAAGTTTGAAGCCCAGGGCTTCAAGACGACGACCAGGCCCGACGTCGTGCTCGAAGTCAACCAGCGCGCCCGCTTGAACATCGCGCTCGAAATCGGCGCGGTGACCGATTCCGTCCAAGTGCTGGGCGAAGCTCCGCTGCTGCAAACCGACACGACGATTGTCGGCTCGACGATCACCTCGAACAACCTGTCGAACGCGCCTATCCGCAGCCGCAACTACATTGCCCTCACGCTATTGGCTCCCGGTGTTACCACCACCAACCCAGCCGACTTCCTGAACGACCGTCGAACTTCGGGTGGTGGACGTCCCTATGTGAACGGCAACCGAAAAGAAGCGAATAACTTCCTGCTCGACGGCATCGACAACAACCAGGTTTCCGACAACCTTACCTCCTATCAGCCCAACCTGGACGCCATCGGCGAAGTCAAGATGATCACCAATAACGCTTCGGCCGAGTTCGGCAACTTCCAGGGTGGCGTCGTCAACGTCACGATGAAGAGTGGCACCAACCAGTTGCACGGTTCCTGGTTCCACTTCTTCCGCAACGATAAACTCAATGCCAACGCATGGTCCCGCAACTGGACTCGCGGCGCGGACGGCAATTCCTTGCCCCGCGCTCCTGTCCGCTACAACTCCTTCGGCGGCACTCTCGGCGGCCCTGTTTACATTCCCAAGGTGATCAATGGAAAGGACAAGCTATTCTTCTTCGTCGATTACATGGGAATGCGCCGGCCTACTCCTCCGACCATCACGACTCCTACGGTCATGCCGGCAGCCTGGCGCAACGGCGATTTCTCGTTGCTGCTGACCCCCTCCGCCCACCCGGATTTGGCCGGCCGCCAGCCTGTGCAACTGTATAACCCCTTCTCGCTGGACGCCTCCGGGCGGCGTCAGCCGTTCCCCAACAACCAGATTCCGCTCAGCCTGCAGAGCCCGGTGGCGCGCAACCTGTTTGCGGACACAAGCCTCTATCCGCTTCCGATTAATAGCCTGCTGCGCAACAACTACGTCGCCTCCACATCCAGCCGGTTGACGCTCAACCAGGGTGACGTGAAGATTGACGCCAAGCCCTCGCAGCGCGACGACGTCTCGGTGCGCTACGCTCACAGCGTCCAGGAAAGCCCTGGTTTCAACACCTTCCCGCTCGGCTTCAACACGTTCAATAATTCGCCATTCAAGGCCGGTGTTGTGAACTGGACCCGGACCATTTCGCCGACCATGGTGAACGAGGCCCGCATCGGTGTAAACCGCATCACGCTGCACAACGGCGGCGAGGATAAGGGCTATGCCGACCTGAACCAGAAACTCGGGATTCAGGGTGTGGGCAGCACGGGCTTGCTGGGCATTAACTTTGGGAACAGTTTTGCCAGCGGCTTCGGCAGTTCCAACATCGGGACCCAGCAGTTGTTCGCCAACACCACCTATCACTACGCTGACAACCTGACCATCATCCGCGGCCGTCACAGCATGAAGACAGGCTTCAACATCCTGCGGCAGCAGATGAATACGTTCTACGCGGGTAACAATGGCCGCATCGGGTTCATGACCTTCAACGGCCAGTTCAGCGCCGCCTCGTCGGCCGCTTTCGCCTGGTCGGATGCCGACTTCTTCATGGGGTTGCCGTCCAACCTGGGTCGAGGCCTTTCCAGCGGTACTTGGGGTCACCGCAAGACGATCTGGGGATTCTACTTCCAGGACGACTGGCGTGTGTCCGATACCCTCACACTGAACCTCGGCCTGCGCTGGGAGTACCACACTCCTCTCGTGGAGGTGGCTGACCGGCAGTCCAACTTCGAGCCTTTCTCCGGCAAGCTGCTGCTGGCCGGCAAAGATGGCAATAGCCGCGCCCTGTACCAGCCCTTCAAGAAGGACTTCCAGCCCCGGTTCGGCTTCGCCTGGCAGCCCAAGATGCTCCCGCATTTCGTAATCCGTGGGGCTTACACGGTCAGCTCGTTCATGGAAGGTACGGGCACTAACCTGCGTATGCCGCTCAATCCTCCGTTCAACTTCGAGTACGAGGCTGTCTACTCGCAGCCGCAGTTCAACCTGCCTCCCTCGAATGCGGAGCAGGGTTTGACAGCTCTGCGTCCGGCCGACCCGTACCGCAATGCGAACATCCGATTGTGGGATCCGTTTGTGCGCCCGGCCAACACGCAACAGTGGAACTTCACCATTGAACGTCAGTTCAAAGATATAGTTGCCTCGGTGGGCTATGTGGGCCAGAAGGGCCACCACCTGGTGGTGCCGATGCCCTACTTCCAACGCCGCCTGGTCGGCAAAGACGCGGCCGGCAACCCCATCACGGAGCCGAGCGTTTACCTCTCCGGCAATCCGGCCCTGGCCAGCATTGCTCAGATCTCGGGTACCGAATCCAATGGCAACCAGCAGTACCATGGTCTTCAGGCCCAGATGCGGAAGCGTATGTCGAAGGGCTTGGAGTTCCAGATGTCCTACACGTTCTCCAAGGGCATGAGCGACGCCATTGGCTACTACGGGGAAGGCGGCCAGTCTGCCAACCAGTCGGCTTACTGGCAGTACCTGCTTGACCAGAAGGCCGAGTGGGGTCCAACCTACTTCGACGCGCGTCACATGTACACGTTGTCCCACGTTTGGGATGTGCCGTTTGGCAAGGGCAAGTCGTATGGCAGCAACATGCATCCGGTCCTGAACGGCATTGTCGGCAATTGGCAGTTGTCAGGCATTTTGACCCTCCGGACGGGCTTCCCGCTCACCATCCAGGGTGGCAACAACTCCACCACCAACTCCCGCGGCGCACGCGCCAGCGTCGTCCCGGGCCGTTCCGGTGGCAACACTCTCAGCCAGGTAGGCTTGGGCTCCAAGTGGTTTGATACCACGGTGTACACCAATGCCGCCCGCGGCGAATTCGGCAACGTCGGCATCGGGACCGAGCGCGGACCCGGGCTGGCTACCTATGACATCTCCATCCAGAAGGAGTTCCCGATCAAGGAACGGGTTCGCTTTGAGCTGCGTGGAGAACTCTTTAACCTCACCAACACGCCGATCTTCAACGCGCCCAACCGCTCGGCAACGTCCGCCGTCTTCGGCGAACTCGCCGGCGCCCAGGGCGAGCGGCAGGGCCAGATCGCCTTGCGACTCGTGTTCTAACGCGTTCGAATCGACTCGACCGGGCCGGTCCCTCTTCGGGACCGGCCCTTTTTCTTTAATCTTGACCGATTGCTACAGACTGCGATACTGTAGCAAGAGTAAGTTCCCCAATTTTCCTGGAGGTAGTGTGAAGAAAACGGCTCTGTCTCTCGTTCTGGGCGCCACGCTTTCCGTGAGCGCTTTCGCCGCAAAGTGGACTGGGACCATTTCCGACGAAAAGTGTGGCAAGGCTCATGCCGATGCCTCCGAAAAGTCGATGAAGTGCGTTCAGGGCTGCGTGAAGGGCGGTAAGGCTGCAGTTTTTGTCGTTGGTGACAATGTCTACAAGTTTGACGATGCCTCGAAGGCCAAGATCGCAGATCATCTCGGCCACAAGGTGACGATTGATGGCAAACTGACGGATGGTGTCATTAGCGTCAAAAGCGTATCGATGGCCCAGTAGTCTGGGTTCGAATCGTCTCATTCTTAGGGCTTCCGGCGTCTCTCTAGAGCGCGCCGGAAGCTTTTCTCGTTTTTAGCTATGTCGCCGGAGCGCTGGCGGAAGATTGACGAAATATTCCAGCAGGCGGCCGATTTGGCCACGCCGGATCGTGAGGCATTCCTGGTCAGAGAATGCGGGTCGGATCTGGAACTGCGCGGCGAAGTCGAGTCCCTCTTGGGATACGACGGGACGCCGCCTTCCCACCTGGACGATGTCATCCGAACCGCGGCGGCGAAGGTGGCCGACGAGCACTCCTCTTCTGTTGCCGGACAACGAATCGGGCCCTACGAGCTGATCCGGCCCATCGGTAAGGGCGGCATGGGCTCGGTGTACCTGGCGGTCCGAGCTGACGATACGTTCCGCAAACAAGTCGCGCTGAAAGTGGTAAAGCGCGGCATGGATACGGACTTCGTCCTGTCGCGGTTCCGCCACGAGCGCCAGATTCTGGCGGCGCTCGAACACCCCAATATTGCGCGCCTGCTGGATGGCGGCGCAACCAGTGACGGGCTGCCATTCTTCGTGATGGAGTACGTCGAAGGCCGGCCCATCACGACCTATTGCCGGGAGCAGAAGACGCCGCTGGCCGAGCGAATTCAGATGTTCCGCCACGTGTGTTCGGCGGTGACGGCGGCACACCAGAACCTCGTAGTTCACCGCGACATCAAGCCCGGCAATATTCTGGTTACGAAAGAGGGCGTACCGAAGTTGCTGGACTTCGGCATCGCCAAAATGCTGCACGGCGACATCTCGACGACGTCGATCACGCAGACGATGACAGGTATGCGGATGCTGACCCCGGACTATGCGAGTCCCGAGCAGATCCGCGGCGAAGCGATCACGACGGCCACCGATGTCTATTCGCTGGGTGTTCTCCTGTACGAACTGCTGACCGGCCGCGCCCCCTACACCTTTCCCTCCGGCTCTATCCTCGAGGTGCAGCGGGTGATCTGCGAAACCGAGCCGCCGCCGCCCAGTTCCGTGGGCGGCGAACTGCGGCGGCAGTTGCAGGGCGATCTGGACAACATCGTATTGATGGCGATGCGCAAGGAGCCGGCGCGGCGCTACGTCTCGGTGAACCAGCTTTCCGAGGACTTGCGGCGATACGAGGAGGGACTTCCGGTCGTTGCCCGGAAGGACACGGTTCTCTACCGGACCTCGAAGTTCATCCGCCGCCACCGCGTGACGGTTCTGGCGGGGGCATTGCTGTTCCTGTCGCTGGTGGGAGGCATCGCGGCGACCACCTATCAAGCTCGGGTGGCGGCGCGGCGGTTTGGCCAGGTTCGAATGCTGGCGAACTCCTTCCTTTTTGAGTTCCACGATTCCATCGCCAATGTACCGGGCGCCACGAAGGCCCGCGAGCTGGTTGTGCGAAAGGGCTTGGAGTATCTGGACGCACTGGCGGCCGAAGCCAGTGGCGACCCGATTCTCCAGGAGGAGCTCGCGGGCGCCTATCAGAAAGTCGGCGACGTGCAGGGCAATCCGGTGGGAGGTAACCTGGGTGACTCCGCCGGAGCACTCTCAAGCTACCGGCGGGCGATCACGATCCTCGAACAGATCAAGCCGCGCACCAACTCAGTCCGCAAGATGCTCGCCGACACCTATCACAAGATCGGTGCGGTGCAGGGCGAAACCGGGACCACCGCGGAGGCGTTGAAATCGTACCGGAAAGCGGAAAGCCTGGCGGAAGAGCTTCTTGCGTCCAATCCGTCGCACGACACACTGCGAACCCTCGCCACAATCTACGACGCGAGTTCACGGACCATGGGTGCGCTCGGCGACATCGAAGGGTCGCTCGTAGCCACAAACCGGGCGATCCTGATCCTCAAACGGCTGCTTGAGGCCAAACCGAACGACGATGAACTCCGCCAGGATTTGTCGTCCTTTCAAGGGACGCTCGCCATTCAACTGCCGCGGGTGGGCCGGTTGCAGGAAGGCCTGAAAGCCGCCCGGGAGGCCGCGGCGCTGCGGGAAGAACTGGTCCGGAAGCACCCCAACGACTTACGATTCCTGCGCAACCTGATGATCGCCTGGGCCCACGTTGGAGACAATCTGGCTCTGCCGTCGCGGCCCAGCATGGGGGATTACAAAGGGGCCTTGGAGGCCTACCAGCGAGTGCACGAGATCGCCCTCTCGCTTTCGTCGAAGGACGCCAATGACCGGCGGCTTCAACTGGACCTGTCGCTGTCGCTGCAACGCCTGGCCACCGCCCAGTTTGGCCTCGGACAGTCGGCGGAGGCGCTGAAGAATCTGCGCAAAGCGCAGGCGATCCAGGAACAGGTGAACGCCCGCGACCCGTCCAATGCGATGACCGCGCGCAACCTCGCTTTTGTTTTCGAACGGATCGGCGAAATCGAAGAAGCCACCGGCAACAACATTCCCGCGCTTTCGGCCTTGAAGCGGGCCGTGGAAATCAGCGAAACCATGCTCGCCAAGGACCCGGAAAATCAGAACGTGCGTCAACAGCTCCTCGGGGCGGCCCGGACCTACGCCTTGCTTCAGGCCAAAGCCGGCAACCGGCAAGTGGCGCTATTGTACGGATCCCAACTGATGGGGATGGCGGAGGAATTGGCGCGAAAAGGCGCGGCCGACTGGACAAGAGCAGCATCTCCGGCGCTGACAGCGGCGGCATTAGGGGAACTCGAAACCGTGCTCGGACGGACGGTGGAGGCCCGGCGGTGGTATGCCCGAAGTTTGCAGGAGTTCCAAAAACTGAAGGCGGCTGGGCGACTCGACCCCTACTACGAGCCGGAGATGGCTCGCGTGGCCGCTGTAATGAAATAGCATGCATTTTCTTTTCGCGCTTTTGTTGTTCCCGCTGGGAGAAGACCTGGGCAGTTCCGGATTGTTTCAGGCACTTAAACGGCTCCAGACCACCGCACGTGTGCTCTACGTCGCCGACAGGCCGGCCGGCGAAGATGCCTCTGCCCTGACTTACTTGTCGCGGGGTATGGGCGTCGAAGTGGCGCTACTTTCCCTGACGCGGGGCGAAGATGGTTCAAACCGGTTGACCGCGCACAGCGGCGAAGCTCTCGCCGGCCTGCGCACGCTGGAGTTGCTAAAGGCGGCTCAGTACTACGGTTGCGAGGTGCGCTTCACCTCCGCTATCGCCCCAGCCGCGGGCGGGCGGAAGCTGGTGGACGAAGTCGTTGCCGTGATCCGGCAGTTCCGTCCCCACGTCCTACTCAGTTCCCGGGAGGCGTTGGGCGTCGCCACAGAGGCCTTTGAGGCGGTGGCGGGCGACATGGTGAAACCTTCGAAACTCTATACCCGGGTAGACAAGGAAACCGAACCCTGGACCGTGCGGTTGGAGACAGGCGATTACGATCCGGTGCTCGGGCGCAGCTATGCGCAGTTCGGGCGCGAAGGGAAGCTCTGGCATCGGAGCCAGGACACTTCCCTGCCCCCGGTCCGGCCCGGTTCGGCGCCGGCGTTCTACCGGATGGTGCGCCACCGGATGCCACTTCAGGCGGAAAAAGAGCAGTCGTTCTTCCAGGGACTGGAAAAGGAAACCGTTCCACCCGCCGAGTTGGCGCAATTGGCGATCCAGGCGGCACAGGGCTTTTCGATGACCGCGCCGGAAGTGTTGGCCCCGGTGCTGGCGCGTGGTGTGGCGACCGCACGCGCCTTGTCGCTGCATCGTACGGCTGCGCTTTGGGAGAAGGCGCTGAACCAGTCACTCGGAGCGGAACTGGAGGCGAATCCCAGCGTAACCGTCGCGGTTCCGGGACAGGAGGTGGCGGTCGCGTTGACCTTTCACTTACGCACCGGAACCATTACACGAACGATCGGTGCGCCGATTCCCATGGTGCGCGGTGCGTCCATCGAAGGTGGGTTGGTTGGTGGAATCGCGCCGAGCGGTGCGGCGAACCAGACGAAGTTGGAACTCGATCCGCTCGCGTCGTGGGAGGTGACGGCCCAGTCGCAGGGGCTGTTCCGGGTGATCGCCGCACCCGACGCAATGACGACGAAAGCCCAGTGGTCGCGCCGTACACCCGACGCTAAATTCTACGAGATCGAGGACGCGCGTCTGATTGCGCGCCCGCTGCCACGTCCACCGCTGCTGGCGAGGGCTTTGTACCAGGTGGAGGGAGTGCCTGTAGCGGTCGAGACTTATGTCCCCCTCACACTGGCCCCACCCGTCTCCGTTCGCGTAGCCTCCCGGCGTGCCGGAGTGGTCCAGGTAGTGGTGCGCAGTTTCCATCCCGCCCCAACCACGGTTACCGTTCGCCTTGACATGGCGAATAGTCCAGCCGCGCAGCCGGTCCGCCTGGAGAAGACGGGCGAAGAGCGCACCGTGACCTTTCGAACCGCGCCGGGTGCTGCCGTCAAGGGGGCCATCGCCACGTGGAACGGCGTGGACTACCGGGAAGAATTCGAACTCGTTACTTACCCCGGACTGGACAGTGTCTACATCGCCCGCTAGTGTATGATCGTCAGACGGGAGAGACCCCTATGAATGATCTGACTAGGCGAAACTTTGCAATGGCCGGATTGGCAGCCGCCGCGGCGGCCCCAGCAGCCAAAGCGAAACCTCTGGAGCCGCTGACTCCGGGTATCAAGATATCCATGCAGGTGGACGAAAAAGTCACCGACGAAGACCTGATGTGGGTGAAGCAGATGGGCGTGGACTACCTGAACGTCCAGACCGGCAAGGGCCGCGGGACGCTGGACAACTTCCTCGCCATCAAGAAGCGTGCGGAGGCGACCGGACTCAAGGTTTGGAATATCTCCAACAGCGACAACCGCAATATCGAAGAAGTGGTGCTGAACCTGCCCGGACGCGATGAAAAGATCGCGTGGCTGAAGCAGTATATCCGCGACACGGGCAAGGCCGGAATCGGCTACATCACGTACGCGCACATGGGCAACGGCATCTGGTCCAGCGAGCCGGAAAAAGGGCGCGGCGGAGGCCAGGCGCGGGCGTTCCGGATGGAGACCGCCAAAGGCTACTGGAACGGGAAGGTCTATGAGGGTCCGCTGACCCACGGCCGGAAGTACTCGAAAGAAGAGCTCTGGGAGAACTACACCTACTTCATCAAGCAGATCGCTCCGGTGGCCGAGGAAGCGGGCGTGCGGATCGGCATCCACCCCGACGATCCGCCAGTGCCGGAGTTGGGCGGCATTCCGCGCCATATTTTCGGGACGTTTGATGGATATATGAAGGCGCTGGAAATCGCCAATTCACCCGCCATCGGCGTCTGTCTGTGTTGCGGCACGTGGATGGAAGGGGGCAAACACACGGGCAAGGATGTGTTTGAGGCGGCACGGGCGTTCGCCAAGATGGGTAAGTTGTGGAAGATCCATTTCCGGAACGTCACCGCCCCGATCCCGTATTTTGTCGAGACCTACATTGACAACGGCTACACGGACATGTGGAAGCTGATGAAGACGTTGGTGGAAGTGGACTTCCGCGGCAACCTGATCGCGGATCACGTACCGGCGATGGTGGGCGGACGGCAGTCCGGCTGGTCGTACAGCATGGGCTACATCAAGGCGCTCTATCAGGCGGCGCAGGCCGAACGCCGGCGCGGATAACGCAGCATAAATCAGCGGAATTGCTGTATACTGGGGCCAACTGGAGTGTGGGACATGAAACTCCGGTTAGGCCCCAGTTTATGCAAAGACGCCACTTTTTGATCGCCGCCACCGGGTCAATCGCCCTGGCCACGGAAAAGAAACTCGAAGAATCGATGCTGGCCTCGGCCACCATGGCGCAGACGCCGCGGGTGGGCATCGTCGGCTCGAGTTTTGCCGGCGGCCAGGAGCACGACGGAACGCCTGTAAGAGGCCTGGCCGCACCGCAACCCCTGGATTCCGCGCTGCCCGCCGCGAAGTTGGACGCCATGCTCGGTAAGGCGTTGTCACTGGGCACCCAAGTGGGTGGCGGACTCGACCGCGTCGTCCGCCCCGAGGATTGGGTGGTGCTCAAAGTGAGGCTGGGCGCGAGTCCGGGGCGAACGACTGACCCGCGCCTGGTGCGGGGCGTGATCGAGTGGATGATGGCGCGGCGGCGCGGGCGACGATTCACGATCGCCGAGGCCGGTGGAGCCTGGGACGAGACGTGGGGCGGAGCGTTTGACGGAACCAGCTACCGGCAGATGGTCCAAGCGCTTGGAAAGAAGTATCCGCGCCTCCGCGTTGAGCTCGTGAACCTCAGCGAAGATGGTTACCTGGAGGTTCCCGCCAACACGCGCACCTACGCTCGCGGTAATCCGGACGGCATCTATGCGATCCCCAAAACGATTCGCGAATGCGACAAGGTAGTCTCGATTGCGCCACTGGTCGTCGACGACGAGTTGGGCGTGGCGGCGTGCATCGCCAACTACCGCGGTATCGGCCGCAAGCCGGTACAGGGTGAGCCCGAAGATGTCCTGACGGATCTGTATCTGCACCACCCGGCCGACTATGCCATCGCGGGCGGCAGCTATGCGGCGGAAACAAACGCCACCGATATCCGGCACAACGTACTTATCGCCGGCGGCAATGCCTTGAGTGTGGACGCCGTGGCGGCTGCCGTGATGGGTTTCGACCCGCGCACCCTGCCGCTGCTCGACCGCATGGAATTGCGCGGGTTCGGCGTGCGCGATCCCGACTCGATCTGGACCCGCGGCAACGATATCGACGAAGTCCGCAAAGAATTCAAGAAACCGGCACGTTGGGGGAAACTATGAGGCGACGGGAGTTTTTGTTATCGGCGGCAGCCGCACCCGTACTGGCGGCTGCAAGTAGTGGGAAGACGCAACTGGGCCTGATCTCCTCGGGCCATTCGAAACTGTCGCGGCCGGCGTCGCCGGAGGACCTGCTCAGCTATGAGCAGGTGCGCGAGATGGTTTGGAAGGCGATCGAGCTAGGCGCTCCGCGCGTGGGCTCGCTCGACGCCAAGATCAAGCCCGGTTCGTGGGTGGTAATCAAGCCGAACATTGTCTTCCTGCGCCCGCATCCGGCCTATGCGCCGGGCGACATCACGGACTTCCGTGTGACGCACGCGGTGCTGGAATACGTCGCGCGGTATTCGAGGGCCGGACGCATTACCATCGCGGAGGGCGGCACCTACCGCCG
>JAEUQD010000892.1 GCA_016789925.1 Bryobacterales bacterium
CGCACCGTCGTCATCCGCATCCTGCGCGACGAGACCACTTCCGACCCTGACCGCGAAATCAGCTTCATCGAAGAAGCCAAGGCGGCGTCCGCTCTCAACCACCCCCACATCGCCTCCATCTACGACATCGACCGCACCGACGACGTCCACTTCATCGCCATGGAGTACGTGCGCGGCAAATCGCTCGACAAGGCGATACCCCGCAAAGGCTTGCCGTTGGAAGAGGCCTTGAAGTACGGCATGCAGATGACCGACGCCCTCGCCTCGGCCCACTCTGCCGGCATCCTCCACCGCGAGTTGAAGCCCGAGAACGTCATGATCTCCGAATCGGGCTTGGCCAAGGTGCTGGACTTCGGCCTGGCTAAGCTCACCGAGCAGGTGGGAGTGTCGCCCTCTTCCCGCGAGGCCACCGCCGAAACCGACACTTCGCGCCTCCGCATCGGCTCCAGCGGCAATCATGCCGCCTACATTTCCCCCGAACAGGCCCAAGGCAAACCCGCCGACCACCGATCCGACATCTTCAGTTTCGGTGTTCTCCTCTACGAGATGCTCGCCGGCAAGCCCGCCTTCCTTGGCCAAACCCCGGAAGACGCCGTCGATGCCGTGATCAACACGCAACCCAAGCCGCTCCGGGAAATCGTGGAAGGCCTGCCCCTCGAAGTCGAGCGTGTCGTCAACCGCTGCCTCCGGAAAGATCCCAACCGCCGCTTCCAGTTGATGGAAGATCTCAAGCTGACGCTCGAGGAGTTGCGCGAGGAACTGGATTCTCACACCCTGACCCTCGCCCCGCCCCCGCCCGTCCGGCCCGGGTCCCACCGCACGCGCAAACCGTTCCTTGTCGCTGCCCTCATCCTCGCGGCCGCCGCTGCCTATCCCGGCTGGAAGATTCTCAAGCGCTTCGTCCGCCCCGCCGCCCCACAGTTCAAGCTCATCCAGTTGACCCGCGACTCCGGTGTTACCGAGACGCCCGCGCTCTCACCCGACGGGAAGCTCGTCGCCTACGCCTCCGACCGCGAGAACGGCGAGAACCTCGACTTATGGGTGCAGCATGTCGACGGCGGAGGTGCGGTCCGCCTGACTACCCATCCTGCAGGCGACCATTCCCCTGCCTTCTCCCCCGACGGAACCCAGATCGCTTTCTACTCCGAACGCGACGGCGGCGGCGTTTATCTCATGCCGGCGTTGGGCGGCGAGCCCCGTCTCATCGCCAAGGGCGGACGTCTCCCGCGCTTCTCGCCCGACGGTCGCCAGATCGCTTATTACATCAGCCCGCAGGGCGGGATCACCGGCGCAAGAATGTTCGTCGTTTCCGCCGACGGCTCTTCGACCACCCAGTTGCAGAAAGATTTCGATGCCGCCGCCGTCCCTGTCTGGACACCCCAGGGTGACGGCCTGCTGTTCTTCGGCACACATCCCACCGACGGCGGCGACGTTTGGATGGCGCCGCTCGCCGGCGGCAAACCGATTAAGACCGGCGCCGGTCCGATCGTGCAACGCCAGGGGGTCGAAATCAAAACGCTCGATGCCCTCAATCGCGACGGCGACTATCTCTATTTCACCGGGTCCTTGGGCGACAGTACCAACATCTGGCGCATCGCGCTTTCTCCGCGCTCCTGGCAAGCCATCGGTCCCGCCGAGCGGCTCACCTCCGGTACCGCCGAACTGCACGCATCCCTCGCACGATCCGGCCGTGTTGTCTTCACAGCCGCCGCCCGAACCAGCAGGCTTTACACCATTCCCATTGACCCCACTGGCGCTGTCCAGGGTGAATTAACGGGTTTTACCGCCGGCGGCGCGCAGGATACCAGTTGCGATATCTCCGAAGACGGCGGTACCGTCGTTTTCCGTTCCAACAAGTCCGGTACTATCGATATCTGGATTCGCGAAGTCAAGACAGGCGTCGAGCGTCCCCTCACCTCCAGTCCCGAAAGCGAGAGCATGCCGCGGATCAGCGCCGATGCCACCAGGGTCGCGTTTTCGGTCATACGCAATCAGAAGCGCGTCGTCTTTGTCGTACCCGTCTCCGGCGGAGCCGCTGAGGAACTCTGCGCCGACTGCGGACCTCCGGCTGGCTGGTCTCGCGACGGCAAGCAGATCTTCTATACGCTCGTAAGGAACTATCGGCCTGAGGTTCACGTCTTCGATCTGGCCACCCGAAAGAGTTCGCCCGTCCTTGTCCACGATAAGCTGCCCCTCTATGGCGGCCGTGTCGCCCCGGGCAATCGCTGGGTCTCGTTCAAGGAAGACTTCGACGTGGCCCGCACCGCCATTTTCGTCGCTCCTTTGCACGTCGGCGCGCCCACCCCTGTCTCCGAGTGGGTTCACGTCACTGAGGGCCGCTCCTGGGACGACCTGCCCCGCTGGTCCCCTGACGGCAACCTCATCTTCTTCACTTCCGACCGCGACGGTTTTCGCTGCATCTGGGCCCGCCGCCTTCACCCACAAACCAAACAGCCCCAAGGTGAGCCTTTCGCCATCGCACATCTGCACAAAATGCAGCTCTCGATGTCCAACCTCTCGCTCGCCGAATTCGAACTCGCCTCCGGCCTCGGCCGCCTCGTCTTCCCCATGGCCGAGCTCCGCGGCAACGTCTGGTTAATGGAACCGGGTGACTACGTTACCGCGCGGTAGTTCGGACCGAATGCTATTCTGAAAAACGCGCATGACCAAGGTTCAGATTCAGTACTCGCTTTCGCACGAGATCGACGAGACTGTCATGGACCGGATCGCGGCGGCCCACGGCACCTACGGCCTGACGCACATCCGGCTGCTTCCCTCCCTGAAAGACATTGCAGTGGAGTATGATGCCTCGCGTCTGACGGGAGAACAAGTTCTGGCGGCACTGTTCCGTGCCGGGATTCCCGTGAAACCTCCCCAGGAGGGATAGTGGAAGAGTTTCTCAATGCGGCTCGAACGGGCGATATCGAGCAGTTGAAGACCCTGCTCGCCGCCAATGCCGCTGTGCTCAACGAGCGGAACGATCTCGGGCAGAGTGCAATCCTGCTGGCGCGTTACCACCGGAAGGCCGCTGCCGTGGAGTTCCTGCTGTCGCAGAACCCTGACCTGAACCTGCACGAAGCAGCGGCGGTTGGGGCGCTCGATCGTGTTCGAACCATCGTCCGCGAGCGGGGCCGCCTGATCGACAGCCATTCCAAGGACGGGTTCACTCCGCTGGCCCTGGCCGCTTTCTTCGGCCATGCCGCGGTCGCGCAATATCTGATCGACCAGGGCGCCAACGTCAGCCTCGCCGCCAACAATCCCATGAAGGTCGCCCCGCTCCATGCCGCCGTCTCCGGGCGTCACTTCGAGATCGTCCGCATGCTCGTCGACAATGATGCCGACGTCAACGCGCGCCAGCAGCAGGGTTGGAC
>JAEUQD010000923.1 GCA_016789925.1 Bryobacterales bacterium
CGCACCGGCACCTACCACACCATCGTCATTTCAGGCATCCACCTGACCGTCCTGGCTGCCTGTTTTCTCGTCCTGTTCCGATTGTTCGGCAAGACCGGGTTGGTGTCGCTGGCTGTCACCGCCGGGCTGTGCTGGATCTATGCCTTGATGACCGGGGCCGGCGCCCCGGTCATCCGTTCCGCGGCAGGGCTGACGCTTTTCCTGGGGGCCCACTTCCTCTACCGCCGCGCACGCATTCTCAACATCCTCGCCGCAGTGGGGATTCTCTTCCTCGCCGCCGACCCGGACCAGTTGTTCGAAGCCAGCTTTCAACTTTCGTTCCTTGCCGTGGGTCTGATCGGCGCACTCGCGGTTCCCCTCCTGGAGGCGACCACCGAGCCCTATGCCGCGGGCCTCAGGCAGTTGTCAGACGCGCGGCGTGACGTTTTGTTGCCGCCCTGGGTGGCGGAGATGCGTGTGGAACTGCGGCTGTTGTCGGAAACCATCGAGCACGGCGTACCGTTGAAGGCCAAACGCACCCAGAGGCTCATCGAGTTCGCCGGCGCCTGCACCAACTACGCGTGGACCTTGTTTGTCGTCTCAGCGGTCATCCAGATTGGCATGCTGCTACCGATGATCGCTTACTTCCACCGGTTCTCCGTGACAGGCCTCACTGCCAATGTGCTGATAGTCCCGGCAATGAACCTGCTGGTGCCCGTTGGATTTTTGGCCATCATCACCGGATGGGCCTGGCTCGGCACGGTGGCTGGCTGGCTGCTGGCGATCGGCAGAGCGACCACCGCCTGGCACGCGCAATGGGAACCGGGCTGGCGCATCCCGGACCCGCCGCTTTGGCTGGGCGTTCTCTTCCTGATGACCCTCGCTGGCATGTCGATCGCCATCCGATGCGCGGGCAGAAGGACACGGATCGCCTGGCTGGCTGGTTTCCTACTCAGTGCGGCAATGCTGCTGTCGCACCCTTTCCGTACCCAAACCGAACCTGGGTGGCTCGAGATGACGGCCCTGGACGTCGGGCAAGGCGACTCGCTGTTGATCGCCTCACCCGAAGGCAAATTGATGTTGTTTGATACGGGCGGCCTGCCGCCGCTAGGCAAGCAACGCCGGCCAGCTCTTGATATCGGAGAAGATGTCGTCACTCCCTACCTTCTGACACGGTCGGTGACGCGGCTGGACGTGGTGGCGTTATCCCACGCTCACGAGGACCACATTGGCGGATTGCTCGCCCTCGTCCGGAACTTTCGCCCTCGCGAAGTGTGGACGGGAGCGTTTCCGGAAACGGAATCGTGGTCGCGGATCCGCGCCGAGATCGAAGCGGCCGGGACGCGAATCGTCAAGCCGAAGGCCGGCGAGAAGCGCCTGTGGGGCGGCATCCGCATAGATGTGATGTCCCCACCTAAGGACTACCGTCCCGGCGCGCAACCGAAGAATAACGATTCGCTTGCCCTTCTCTTGCGCTACAAAGCGAGGTCGGTTCTGCTGGTCGGCGATCTGGAACGCGCCATGGAAACTCGCATTGTTGGGGAAGGGCGCCTGGGCCGTGTGGACGTCCTGAAAGTTGGCCACCATGGGAGCAAGACGTCCACATCCCCGCCCTTTCTCGATGCCGCTCAGCCTACTTGGGCAGTCATCTCAGCCGGAGTTGGAAATCTTTTCCGGCATCCGCATCCGGAAGTCACAAAGAGGTTGGCGCGGCAACGTACGTCCACTTGGCGGACCGACTTGCACGGCCAGGTGCGCTTCCTCACCGATGGGCAACGCTGGCGCGTCGAGCCTTACTGGCTGCCAGGCAGCGCGCATAGCGCGGATTTGCGTCGCGGCGCCTATTAGGCAGCCGGTTCGGTGGATCCTTCAGCTTCTTCGGCCGCGGCCGGTCCGGCCTGCTGTGCTTCTGCCAGCGCCGCGCGCGCCTGGTCCAGCATGGCCCGAGGCACCTGTACCTGAAAGGGCAGGTTGGGCATTTGCGAACCGCCCAGAATCTCATTCGGGACGCCGGCGGCGTCGAGCACCGACTTGACCGCGAGGGCTTCGACCTCAGCCGTGGTTCCGACCGCTTCGAAAAGGGTCTCTAGATCGAGCGCATGCGAAGCATCGGGTGCGGGCGCCGCTTTCTGGGCCGCGGCGATCGCCGCCAGCGCGGCCTCTTCCTGTTCGGCCGGGACGCAGACTTCCCAGGCGCCCTTGGGCACACCCGGCTGTTCGTCATCACGCAGTGAGACCGGGAAACCGGCCTCCGCGAGGAGGTCGCGCACATCGGCGGCGTCTTCCGCGGCCGATTCATCCGCCGAGCGAAAAACAGTTACAAGTTCTTGTGCCATCGTTATTTCTTTGTAGCAATTCCGCGGCCAGCCCGGAGTAGAATAATGGCTGGAAGGAGTTCCCAACGGAATGGCTGAAGAAAATTACGAATCCCGAGTGGTCTGGTTCTTCGCCGGTGCGGCGATAGGCGCCACAGTTGCCCTCCTCTTTGCGCCGCAATCCGGCCGGAAAACCCGGCAGATGATCGGCCGCCGCGCCAGTGATAGCCGCGAGGCGCTCGCCGAAGCAGGACACGACATCGCCGAAAAGAGTAAAGAACTCTACGACAAAGGCAAGCGCATCGCCGACGAGGCGGCCGATTTGTTCGACCGGGGCCGCAAATTGGTTCAAGGGTGACTCTGCCGCCCTTCCGCAATGAGGCTTACGCGGATTTCTCCCATCCCGAGAACCGGGCAGGGATGGAACGTGCGCTGGCGGCGGTTCGCCGGCAACTCGGCCACGAATATCGGCTACTCATTTGCGGCGAGCGGGTGGCGGCCGGGCAGACGTTTGTCTCGCGCAATCCCTCCGCGCCGGCTGAAGTCGTAGGTCTGCACCAGAAGGCTACACCGGAAATGGCGCAGCGCGCCATCGAGGAGGCGTATGCATTCTTCCCCGACTGGAGCGCTACGCCCGTAGCACGTCGCGTCGAGGTCATCCTCCGCGCCGCTGCCCTGCTCCGTGAGCGCAAATGCGAGTTCAACTCCTGGATGGTTCTGGAGGCCGGTAAGAACTGGGCGGAAGCCGAAGCCGACACCTCAGAGGCCATCGACTTCTGCGAATACTACGCCCGCCAGATGCTCCAGTGGGCCCACCCCGAACCGCTCCTCCAATTGCCGGGTGAGATCGACGAGTTGCGTTATCTGCCGCTGGGAGTGGGTGTAATCATACCGCCCTGGAACTTCCCTCTCGCGATTCTCTGCGGCATGACGACTGCTGCGCTCGTCGCCGGCAACACCGTCATCGTCAAACCCTCCAGCGAAACGCCCACCATCGCCGCCCAGTTCGTCGACCTCTTGCTCGACGCGGGCGTCCCTCCGCGCGCCGTCCAGTTCGTGAGCGGCAGCGGCGCCACCATCGGCGACCTTCTCGTCCGTCATCCGAAAACCCGCTTCATCTCCTTTACCGGCTCCCGCGAGGTCGGCCTCCATATCAACGAACTCGCCGCCAAACCCCAGCCCGGCCAGATCTGGATCAAGCGCGTGGTCGCCGAGATGGGCGGCAAAGACGCCATCATTGTCGACCACGAAACCGATCTCGATACGGCCGTCCAGGGTGTGCTCGTCTCCGCTTTCGGCTATCAGGGGCAGAAGTGTTCGGCCTGTTCCCGCGCCATCGTCGACCAGAGCGTCTACAGCGAGTTTCTCGACAAGCTTCAGGCCCGCGTGGCGAGGCTGACCATCGGCCCGCCGGAGGACCCGGCGAACTACCTCGGTCCCGTCATCAGCGCCGCCGCCGAACAGACCATCCTCGCCTACATCGAAAAGGGCAAGCAGGAGGGCCGCCTCATCGCCGGCGGCGCGAAAGCCCCGGGCGACGGCTATTTCATTCAGCCCACCGTGTTCGCCGACATCCCGCCCGAAGCCACCATCTTCCAGGAAGAGATCTTCGGACCGGTCCTTGCCGTCACTCCCGCGCGCGACTTCGAGCACGCCCTCGAACTCGCCAACAACTCGCAATACGGTTTGACGGGCGCGGTCTACACGAAGAATCGCGCCAAGATCGACGCCGCCCGCGACCGGTTTCACGTCGGCAACCTCTACATCAACCGCAAGTGCACCGGCGCCATGGTCGGCGCGCATCCCTTCGGCGGTTTCAACATGTCCGGCACTGACTCGAAAGCCGGCGGTCCCGACTATCTGCTCCAGTTCCTTCAGGCGAAGTCGATCGCCGAGAAAGTCTGACCGGACCGTTTCTTGGGCATGGGGCGCCAAGCCTGCCGAACGGGCCGGGCGCGGTTGGGCGTATGGAGGCGCCAAGCCCGCCAACGTCAGTCTGGGAGTTCGTCGCCGGGGCGAGGGAGTTCGCCGCCCGCGCGGTTCATGATGCGGTCGAAGGCATCGTAGTCGGCACGAGCCTTGCGGGCTTCGAAGAAGCGGGCGGTTTGCATCGCCGAGATCTTCTCGGCGACTGCCGTGACTACGAATTGGTTGATGCTGGTCCCCTCTTCTTTGCTGATGCGCTCGACTGCCTGCTTGAGAGACCGCGGCAGGCGGAGGGGGTAAGTGCTCGTGTCCTTCATTGTGTAATCCTCTCCGAGGCTTCGCGGGGCAGCAGAACAGCGAGTCCGAATTGCAGGGGGGCCGTTCCGTAGTCCCGCCTGTTGAACGTAACGATCGCATCGGCCCGTCCGTTGACGGCCGCTTCGAGTACCATCTCATCGCCCGGGTCGCGGAGTTGTGGGCGCCAAAGAAAGAAGGATTGGACCGGTTGTGCC
>JAEUQD010000946.1 GCA_016789925.1 Bryobacterales bacterium
TGGCGGCTATGGGGCGTGAGAGAGCAGCTTCGAGCCGGTCCACCGAGGTAGTGTTCCGGTTGTTAGTGAGCGGCTGTGCGTCGTGCAGCCGGGCTGTGGCTGCGATCCAGGCGTCGGCGCTCCCGATTCTGCGACTGGCGGCTTGCGCCGCCACCATCACCTGAGCCCACTGGCGGGAGCGGTCCGGGCTTGACGGCACCACCGTGAACGGTTGCAGGAACCTGCGCAGCGTCTGAATCCGGTGATCACCCACCGGTATTTTGAAGCACCCATCGCTCAATCCGGACGACGGCTAGGAACGAAATGAGGGGTAGCCGAAAGCGGGTGGGTGGTATTGTTTTTGGGGTGGTGGACGGTGCTGGATGCCTGTAAGAGTCATGATTAGGCCGCAGATGAACAGTAGAGTAGGAGGGGGCCGTGAGGCGCGCCCCTCCCCTCGTCGAACCGGACGTGCAGATTTCCCGCATCCGGCTCTCCTGAAAACCTTGGTCAGCGGCTTTCGCGGCTTTGAAGCCTCAGGAATTGTAGGCCCAGCGTTTGGAGGTGTTGGTAATAGGTCACTCCCTCCGGCAACTGGTAGGGGCGCTGGCTGCGATGGTGCTTCAGATGGTTCGCCAGTCGATAGCCAAGATGCCAGTCGATCTTGCCGTGGGCTTTGCGCGGGTAACCAACAGAGAAGTAGTTCGCCCAACCCTTCACTTGCCGATTCAATCGCTCAATCAGTCGCGGGATCGGTGTATAACCCTGACGACGATCCGTCAGTTCGTTAATCCGCGCCCGCTCCCGCTGCAACGACTTCTTCGACGGTTCCACGTTGAGATATCGCTTGCCGTGCACATACAGGTCACGGTCCCAGCGAAATGTGTAACCCAGAAAGTCCAGGCTTGCGTTCTTTTCCTTCAAATCCACCACACGCGTCTTGTCCCGGTTGATCTCCAGACCCAGCCAGTTCTCGATCTTCTCTTCGATCCAGCCCGTTAGCCTTGGCGTCTGATAGCGCGCCAGCACGACGAAGTCGTCGGCATATCGCACTAGTTTGGCCTTGGCCCAGTGGGCGGGGCCATCGGCTCGATGGAACAGCGTATCGAACCAATGCAGGTATACGTTCGCAAGAATTGGGGAAATTATCCCGCCCTGCGGAGTACCCTTCTTCGAGCGGCTCCACTTTTCCGGTTCGCCACTGCCGCCTGCCGGTTCCACGACTGGGGTTTCCAGCCACATCCGGATTAGCTTCAGGACGCTCCGGTCCACCACTCGCATCCGCAGGCAAGCCATAAGTTTGTCTTGCGGAATCGAATCGAAGTAGCCCTTTAAATCCGCGTCATAAACATCCTGAAAGCCTCCTTTGAGATGAGTGCGGATTTCCTCCAGTGCTTGATGCGCCGAGCGGTTGGGGCGGAACCCATAGGAGCAATCTTCAAAGTCGGCTTCAAAGATCGGCTCCAGAATTAATAGGGCCGCCGTCTGCACCACCCGGTCCCGCACCGTTGGTATTCCCAGCGGTCTCATCTTGCCGTTGGCTTTCGGTATATATACGCGGCGCACGGGTTGTGGCTGGTATGTTTTCGCTTGCAGGGCTTGTTGAATGTCTCCAACGAACCCGCTTACGCCGGCTTCCTGCGCTTCGACCTGTTGGATCGTTACGCCGTCCACCCCTGGTGCGCCCTGGTTGGCCCGCACCCTCCTCCATGCCTCTTCCAGTGTGTCCCGCCGAAAGATCCGGTCGTACAACACATAAAACCGGAACTTCGGCTCCTGCTTCGCCTTCTGATGCAGCTTCTGTCTCAGTAAAGAGAGTTTCTCCGGCATTCCCGCGTTCCCGCGTTGCGCCGATTCTTCCGTAGTGGGTTCTCCCAAGCGGTTCTCCTTTCCTCTTACTTTCTGCTTGTCTTCAGTGAGGCCCCTTCGCTCCACGGTGGTTAGCCGCTTCCTTGCTACCTATGGGCCTCTCCGACTCCCGGCATGGGCCGATGGCGGTTATTGATTCCCGCTGGCGGTTGCTTCGTCTTTCGACTCTGCCCCCCTGCCGGGTCTCCCAGGTTCCTCGGCTGATCTGTCCCTGCGCGCTGCCTCCTCTCACCCCGAGAAGTCCGGTGACTGCTTCTACCCATTGCTTCATCACCGGTTTCAGGCTTCATCCAAATCAGGCGGACTAGCCACTTCCATTACGTAACGAGGCCGGAACGAGTTCGCTTGCGCTGCGGCTCACAGGTTCGCCGTTCGAGGCTTCGCCAAACGGATCGCTCCGTTCCACGCTCGATTGGCTACATGTCGAATGGGCAATTTACATGGTGAGTTCCTTTCATCTCACTAGATCAACCAGGCTTGGCCTGGCGCACCCGATGAACACCGATTTATGGGGCTGATTCTATTTCATCAACGTTTGTTCGCGTTCATCCGTGGCTGTCAAACATTAGGCAGAACGGGACACTAGGGAAGGTGAGCGTTTGGGGGGCGAATCGGGTTTCAGAATGCGGGTCATTTTT
>JAEUQD010000996.1 GCA_016789925.1 Bryobacterales bacterium
CCCCGTTTGGCATGGCACTGCATGCAGGAGTGCATGTTGGTGGGCTTCTCCTTGGCGAGAACATCGCGTTCAGCCACCGGACCGTGGCACTCCGTACAGGAGATCTTGGCGTCCTGCACGTGTGAAGCGTGCGAAAACCAAACGTAGTCGGGCACTCTGTACACCTTGACCCAGGGCAGCGGCTGCTTCGCCTTGAATGCCGCGGCCAGTTTCTGGATATGCGGACTGTCCTTCTTGACGGCCGCGTGACACCCCATGCATGCTGCTTCCTTGGGATAACCCGCCTGAAAGCCGGGGTCGCGAATCGGGTGGCAGTCCGCGCACTTCAATCCATTGCCGACGTGCAGCTTGTGGCTGAATGGAATCGGCTGCTCGGGAGCAGCTTTGGGTAGTACCTCGTCGACTGGGGGAGGCGGCGCCTTCTGAGCAACGGCGACCGCCGCGAACAGGAGCGTCAATGCGAATCCAGCTACGTGTGAACGCCACATCTTGCCGTCAGGGAGCCCCACGGGGGCTTGACTCCAGGATAGCGTTCCGGCGGCCGCCGAAGGTCAGAACAGGAACTTCAACCCGAGCTGCATCACCCTCGGCAGATTATCGTTCCCGGTGATGGTGCCGAATGCGGCGGTGCCGAGGGTCGCGCCAGGATTGCTCCAGTTCGGGTGATTGGTGGCGTTGAAGAACTCCGCTCGAAACTGGAAGTGCTTGGTCTCGTCGAGCCGAAATTGCTTGGAGATCGACCCATCCAGGTTCCGTGCACCAGGTCCGATCAGAATATTTCTGCCCGCGTTGCCAATCTCGTAGAGCGCGGGACGAGTAAATGCGGTTGTGTCGAAGAACCGTTCGCGAGTTCGATCGCCGCGAGGCAGGGTCGGCTCCTTGATGCGGTGAGGGACCTGCGTGTAGCCGCCACCGGTGTTGAGGTTGTCACCCAGAATGCCGATCGTGAACGGGTTGCCGGTCCGCAAGACTAGCATCGCGCTCATCTGCCAACCACCGAGGAGGAAGTTGAGGGCGGGATGCAACTGCGAGCCGAGGCGGCGACCACGCCCCAGCGGAACCTCCCATACTCCGTTGAGCGAGAACCGGTGAGCCATATGGAAGGTCGATAAACCCTTATTGAGCGAGTAGTTGAGCAGATCGATGTAGGCTGCGTTGTCGATGGTCCGGCCCCAGGTATAGTTGCCGATCAGCGACATTCCGGCGGAGAAGCGCTGCACTACCGAAGTTTCGAAACCGTGATAGCTGGCAAAGCCTTCCGAGTCCGCAATGCGGTTGGAACTGATGTTCTGGAAAGGACGCCGGGCTTGCACGCCGCCGGGGCCGGGCGTCGGCGCGTTGCCTTCACGGTAGAGGGACAACCCCGTCGACTTGGTGCCGACATACCCGGCTTTCCAGATCATGTTCGCAGTCAGCGTCCGCTCGAGATAGAAGTTCCATTGCTGGATGGCGGCGTCCTTCATGTTGATCGCCACCGTGCTCATCGAGGGCCGCGACCCAGGAGCGACAAAGTTGACGACTGGAGTCAGGTCGTCGATCGGGAAGTTCCGGAAATCCTGTTCGTTCACACCGAGAACGACGTCACCCGTTCGAATGATCGGGGGGTTGAGCGCGAGGCTGATCGATTCCTGCTGCGAGACTTTCTGATAGAAGACGCCGTACGCGCCACGGGCCACAAAGCTCGGCGAAATCTGGTAGGCAAAACCAAACCGGGGCGCGATGTTGTTGTTGTCGTTCCGCGCCAGCGCGCGGCCCAGGCCGCTCGGGCGGTCGGCCGGCGTGACGATGCTGCCTTGGCCTGGACCGGTGATGATGTAGTTGGAAATGCGGTCGCGATTGGCGACCGGCCGGCCCAGCCACTCATAGCGCAAGCCCATGTTCAGCGTGAGCTTCCGCGTGATCTTCCAGTCGTCCTGAACCCAAGGCATCGCCTGATTGTTCCGGAAGTTGGGGTCGAAGATGTCGATACTCGCTAGAATCTGCCGCGGCAGTCCCAGCAGGACGTCGGTGAAGGCGAATCCGCGCGAGCCTGTGCCGGCTGTCCACTGTCCGTTAAAGCTGTGCTGGCCTACGGGGCGGATGGCCTCGGGGAAGGTGTCCCGGTAGCGATTTCCCGTGAAGCCGACACGCAGGGTATGCTTGCCGCGCACGATCAGGAGACTTTCGTGAATGTGAAAGATCTCGTCTTTCCAGCCGCGCGGTCCGGAAACACCCTGGCCGAGGGTAGCGCCATTCGGGTTTCCCATCAGGCTGAAGTCCTGGACGGAGAAATAAGGGGCGTGCCAGCAGGCAGGGTCGCGGCAGGTGCCTTTCATCCCCAGTTCCTGAGCCACGTCGCGCTTGTACGCGCTCTCGACCAGTTCAAACTGGGAAAAGCGAGAATAGCCGGCGCGGAATTCGTTGATCACGCTGGGGCTCAGGGTGTGCGACCAGTTCAACATTGCCTGCTGTCCACGCAACTCGTGGCTGTAGCCGAACTTCGGCCATACAGGCGGCCCGAGCGTCGTCGTATCGGAGATGGTGTAGCGGCCGTAGATACGGTCGGAGGCGGAGAAGTTGTGATCGACGCGGGCCAGGATCTGGTCCGTCCGTGTCTTCTGAGGGTCCAGCGACTGGTAGTTCGCGTTGGGCAGGATGCCACCGATGCCGGGGCGGATAGGCAGCGGAACAAACTCCGCGATGAACTTGGTGGACAGCGGATGCATCCGGCTGGCCGGCAGAATGTTGCCGGGGAACGGCGCGCGCGCGGTCCAGTCCCAGATCGCGATCGGTGTGGGGCTCGACCGGTCAGTGCCGAGCAGCGCCGAGAAATCCCCCTGGCGCATGGCCGCGGTGGGCACCGTCGTGTTCTGCGTGAATCCCTGACGCAGTCGCATGTGCTCGTTCGACACGAAGAAGAACGTCTTGTCGCGCACAATTTTTCCACCCAGTGTGGCGCCAAAGGTGTTCCGGTTCAATTGCGATTTGCGGTCGGCGAAACTGTCGCGCGCATCCCAGTAGTCGTTGCGGACGAATTCAAACAGGGTTCCGTGCAGTGAGTTGGTGCCGGATTTCGTGACGACGTTGATGTGGCCGCCCGCTTCCGAACCAAACTCCGCGCTGTAGTTCGCTGTCTCGACCTTGATTTCGGCGATCGAGTCCACCGAGGGCGCGAAGATGTTCGTCTGGTGTGCGGCTTCCTTGCCCGGCAGGCCATCGAACAAATACTGGTTGTAGGTGGGATTGTGGCCGTGAACGGAGAATGATCCGATCCAGGTGCCGCGCTCGGTCTGGTGGCGCTGATTGCCTTTCGATTCGGTCACGCCCGCCGACAGCAGCGCCAGTTGCATGAAGTCGCGCGCCGCCAGCGGCAGTTCCACCACTTGCTTGTTTTCGATGAGACCGCCGACCTGGGAATCGCTGGTTTGCAGCATCGGAGCGGCCGCCGCCGACACCTCGACCGTTTCCGTGACCTGCCCTACTTCCATCCGGATGTTCATCTCGACGCTCTGATTGACCACGACTTCAAAGGTGTCGGTAGTGGCTCTCTTGAAGCCGGGCAACTCGGCGGTGACCTGGTAGGAGCCGATGCCCATGTTCGGGAAGGAATACTGGCCGGCGTCGTTGGTAACGGTGGTGGAGGAAACGCCCCGCTTGGTGTCGCTAAGCGTAACTTTTACACCTTGCATGACAGCGTCGGTGTTGTCGCGGATGGTGCCGCGGATACGGGACGAAACTTGGGCCGCCAGCGGCAAAGTGATGCATGCTACGGCAGCCAGAGCGATTGCAGAAAAAGAGCGTCTCATCGTGCACTCTCCCGGAAGGCCTGAATATACCCAGAGACAGGCTGAGTGCAGGAAGTATACTATCAATTGCTGAAAATTGGATATTAAATTTTCGCTAGGTATTGGTTGACTCTACCAGCCGCTCTAAGACTCCAGCGGCCGCCCCGCTGTCGATCGATTCCGCCGCCCGCTCGACCCCCAGTTTCCAGTCCCCCACGACGTCAGCCGCCACCAGGGCCGCGGCTGCGTTCACTACGACCACATTACGCGGGTGTCCCGCCTCGCCGTTCAGGATCGCCCGCGCCAGCCTGACATTATCGTCGATGGTGAGCGCCTGCAAATCCCGCAGGTGCGCCCGCGGGATGCCGAAATCCTCCGGTGTCACGGTACGCCGTTCGACTTCGTCGCGGTACACCGCGAACACCGAAGTCGCTGCCGTGGTCGTGATCTCGTCCAACCCATCGGCTCCGTGGACGACGAGTGCCCGGCTCACCCCCAACTGCGAAAGCGCGTAGGCCATGAGTTCCGCCGCCGCCTCACTAGGCGCGCCCACCAGTTGAGCGCCCGCGCCGGCCGGATTCGTGAGCGGCCCTAGCAGGTTGAACGCGGTCCGCATCCTGAGTTCCGCCCGCGCCGGCTGGGCGTGCTTCATAGCCGGATGCAGCGCCGGGGCGAACAGAAATGCGAACCCTACCTCGTCCAGGCACCGCGCCATCCCCTCCGTCGTCAGGTTGACGTTGACTCCCAAGGCCTGGAGGATATCGGCGCTACCGCAGTGCGAGGCGAGGGACCGGTTGCCGTGCTTGGCCACCTTCACGCCTGCGCCGGCCACCACCAGCGCCGTCACGGTCGAGATGTTGAACGTGGACAGTCCATCGCCGCCGGTGCCACAGGTGTCCAGCAGGGAAGCAGGGTTCAGGCCTGTGTCGATGTGCACCGAATGTGCCCGCATGGCCCGTGCAAAGCCTAGAATCTCGTCTCCCACCTCTCCTTTCATCCTTAGAGCCACCAGGAACGCCGCGATCTGCGGTGTTGTGACAACGCCATCGAGAATGAGCGTCATGGCCTGTTCGGCTTCCGGCGCGGTCAGGTTGTGGCCGGCCACAACACGATGAAGGAGGTCTAAGAAAGCCATGTTATAGTGATGGATTAGTTTCCCTTCCATCCTATGAAACTCAAGCGTTGATAGGCCAGCATCCGCCCGGCTCGATACGTTTTGGGCTCTTCAGTACAAAGGAATTGATCGGTCCTCTATGAAGATCCACGAATACCAGGCCAAATCGATACTGGCCAAATACGGGGTTCCGGTGCCTCGCGGCAAGGTCGCCTTCACCGTGGAAGAAGCCGTCGCGGCTGCCGAGGAACTCGGTGGAGGCGTGGTGGTGAAAGCCCAGATCCACGCCGGCGGGCGCGGCAAGGGCGGCGGTGTCAAACTCGCCAAGAATGCCGCGGAGGCCCGCGAGAGAGCGCAGGAGATCCTGGGCATGCGCCTGGTGACACACCAGACCGGCCCGGAGGGACGCATCGTTCAGCGGTTGCTGGTGGAAGAAACGCTTCCCATCGACCGCGAACTTTACCTGGGCATCACGCTGGATCGCGGCACGGGCAAGAACGTCTTCATGGCTTCGTCCGAGGGCGGTATGGATATTGAAGAAGTCGCCGCCAAGACGCCGGAACTCCTTCTGAAGGAGACCATCGAACCGGGTTTGGGACTGACCGGGTTTCAAGCGCGAAAGCTGGCCTTCGGCATGGGCATTCCCGCTTCCAGCGTCAACGCAGCCGTCGCCGCGATGACCGCCTTGGCGAAGGCCTACGAAGACATCGACGCGTCACTGGCCGAGATCAACCCGTTCATCCTCACCAAGGACGGCAAAGTGGTGGCGCTCGACGCGAAGATCAATATTGACGACAACGCACTGTACCGCCACAAGGACTTGGTGGAGTTCCGCGATCTCAATGAAGAGGATCCGCTGGAGGTGGAGGCATCGAAGTTCGGGCTGAACTACATCAAGCTCGAGGGTAATGTGGGCTGCATGGTCAACGGCGCGGGTTTGGCCATGGCCACCATGGACATCATCAAGTACGCGGGTGGCAGCCCGGCCAACTTCCTGGATGTCGGCGGCGGCGCGAGCCAGGAGCAGGTGAAGAACGCCTTCCGCATTCTGCTTTCGGACGAAAGCGTCAAGGCTGTGCTGATCAATATCTTCGGCGGCATTCTGCGGTGCGACACGCTGGCTTCCGGCGTGGTAGCCGCGGCCCGCGATCTGCACATCACGCTGCCCATCGTCATCCGCATGGAAGGCACCAACGTCGATTTGGGCCGGCAGATTCTTAAGGATTCAGGTTTTAACTTCACCGTGGCCGACGACATGAAAGACGCCGCGGAAAAGGTTGTGAGGCTGGCACAAGCATGAGCATCCTGGTTAACGAAAATACGCGCCTGATCGTTCAGGGCTTCACAGGAAAAGAAGGGACCTTCCACGCCCAGCAGGCCATCGCCTACGGCACCAACGTGGTGGGCGGTGTCACTCCGGGAAAAGGTGGACAGAGCCATCTGGACCGTCCTGTCTTCAACACGGTGGCGGAAGCCGTGAAGGGAACCGGCGCTAACGCAAGCGTCATTTTTGTCCCCCCGCCCTTTGCCGCGGAAGCAATCATGGAAGCTGCCGACGCGGGCATCGCCCTGGTGGTTTGTATCACTGAGGGTATTCCGGCTGCCGACATGATCAAGGCCTGGAAGTATCTCCAGGGCAAAGACACGCGGCTCATCGGCCCTAACTGCCCCGGCATCATTTCTCCGGGCAAGTGCAAGATCGGTATCATGCCGGGCCACATTCACAAGCAGGGTAATGTCGGCGTGGTTTCGCGGTCTGGCACGTTGACCTATGAAGCGGTGGGCCAGTTGTCCTCCCTAGGAATCGGCCAGTCCACCTGCATTGGGATCGGCGGCGACCCCATCATCGGCACGACGCACACGGATGCCGTCCGGTTGTTCAATGACGACCCGGACACGCACGTGATCGTGATGATCGGCGAGATTGGCGGTAACGCCGAAGAGCAAGCGGCAGCCTACATCAAGGCCCATGTCAAGAAGCCCGTGGTTGGCTTCATCGCAGGGCAGACCGCTCCTCCCGGCCGCCGCATGGGTCACGCGGGCGCCATCATCTCCGGCGGATCCGGCAAGGCCAGCGACAAAATGGCCGCGATGCAGGCTGCAGGCATTACGGTCTGCGAAAGCCCGGCGGAAATCGGCGGCAAGGTCCAGGCTTTTCTGAAGCTCTAATTCATTTTCCGGAGATCTATGGAACGTACGTTCGCAATTATTAAGCCCGACGCCGTAGCGAAGGGATTCACGGGCGAGATTCTCGCCATGATCGAAAAGGCTGGTTTCCGCATTCTTGGTCTGAAGAGAATCCGTCTCACACGTCCCCAGGCGGAGGGTTTCTATGCCGTCCACAAGGCCCGCCCGTTCTTTGAAGGCCTGGTCGCTTTCATGACGGAAGGTCCTGTCGTGGTGCTCGCTTTGGAGAAAGAAAATGCGATCGCGGACTGGCGGACCCTGATGGGCGCCACCAACCCCGCCAACGCTGCCGAAGGAACAATCCGTAAACGGTTCGCGGAGAACATCGAGCGCAACGCCTGCCACGGCAGCGACGCTCCCGAAACGGCCGCCGTTGAGATCCCCTTCTTCTTCTCTACCTCGGAGCTTTTGTAAGACCGCTTACCGTGCGCTGATTGGCGCGGTATCATTTCAATGAAATCCGGGCTGGATGGACCTGTCCAGCCCGACGTCCTATTCAGGGCCTGAACATGCAGACTGGAGCCCGGCGGCAGACCGAGTTTGGCACCTGGCAGATCGCCGGGCTGACGCCGCCTGTCATCTACTCACGCGCCGCTCTCCACGACCTTTCCGTCGATGTATTCGAAGCTTTCCAGGCTTTCTCGCCCGGCGGATACGAAATCGGCGGAGTTCTGTTCGGTACCGCCGACCAGGACGAGATTCGGATTACCGCCACCCGTCCCATTCCCTGTGAACACCGTTTCGGTCCTGAGTTCATTCTTTCGTCCCAGGATGAGACGATCATGCAGCAGTTGCTGCTCACCTACCGGCGCGACACCACCCTCGCCGAGTTGGTGCCGGTTGGCTGGTATCGTTCGCGATCGAAGGGCACAATCGAGATCTCCGATCCCGACATCCTGCTCTGGAATCGCTTCTTCCCCCAACCGTGGCAGGTGGTCCTGGTCCTGTGTCCTTCGGTGGACGAACCGGTCAAGGCGGGGTTCTTCGTCCGTCCCCCACTTGGTACTGAACTGGCGCGGCGGGCACTTCAGGTCTTCGACGCGAGCCTGACCGCTCCGGTCCCTGTCGATCCGGCTGAGCCTGCCAGAGTATCCTACCCCGAACCGCCCGCGGAGTTGATGTCGCCTCCTCGCGCGCAAACTGGATTATTGCGGAGCCACTCGGTGCTTGTCGGCGCTGCCTTGGTGTTGGCCACCGGCCTCGGCGCCTTCCTGTTCCACAGGCCAAGCGCCGACCCACCCGCACCCGCGCCGCCTTCCGTTGCCCTTCGCGTGGCCCAGCAGGCCGGCCAGTTGCAGATTGCGTGGGATTCGTCGGCTCTTCCTATTCGGCAAGCGCGGCAGGCCAGGCTGGACATTGAGGATGGCGTGCGCAGCGTTTCGATTCCCCTCGATCCGGCCATCCTGCGGTTGGGCTACTGGCTGGCGCCCCGTACTTCGTCCGACATTGCCGTGCGGCTCCAGGTTGACTCGCCGGTCACGCCGACTCCGCT
>JAEUQD010001024.1 GCA_016789925.1 Bryobacterales bacterium
GTCCAGCGTGGCAAACACACGCCGCGCGCCCGCGGCAGCGGAACTCCACGATAACCCCAAATACGCCAGCGACGAAAGCGGACTGTAGAGGGCCGCCAGATAGCTCAGAAAGACAACCAGGTCACCCGCCGTAGCCCGTCCTGATACCACCAGAACGCCGCCGGTCCCGAGCACTAACCCTTGCGTCAGTGCAATCACCGCGCCGCTGGCCACGTTCAAGCCAAGCTGCGACCGGATGTTCCGTAAATACGCTAACCCCGAACTACGATTCAACTCCTGAAACCGTTCGTACTCCACCCTTTCCCGCCCAAACGCCTGCACTGCCGGCATTGCCGTCAACGTCTGTTCCGCCGCCGTAAAAATGGCGCTTTGAGCTTCCGCCTCGTCGTAACCTCGCATCTCCAACACCGCGCGAAACCGCCGAAAGATCAGGTAAAGCAACGGAGCGGCCGGAGCGGCCAACAAAGCCAGGGTGGTATTCAATCGCCACAGGATCGCGAACATCGCAAGCAACGAGGTCCCGATCGTCACCGCCGGCACCAGCACATCGAGAATAAGTTCTTTGGCGCAGCGCGTATCGGTCGTGATCCGCTTCACCGTATCTCCCGTCGCCTGCCTGCGATGAAAATCCAGCGGCAGCGCCTGAACATGTGCGAATAACTGCGCCGCAAGCGAATAAGTCAATCGCCCGCCCGTATCGGACTTGAGAAATGTCTCAGCCGCGCGCAGCGCCCATCCTGTCAGAAACAGGATGACGGTGGAAACGGCCAGCCAGGCAAGTGCCTCCCCGGAGTTCCCCAGCCCGTGCAACATTCCTGGCAGCGGCTGTTTGGCCAGAACATAGTCGATCGCAAGTTTTGCCGGCCAGGGCTCTAAAGTATCGACGAGAACACCGGCCACCGACAAGCCGAGTATCGCCACCACTCGGTTCCGTTGCGGCCGCGCGGCAGCCAGCAGGCGCATGCTCCAACTCTTCATGCCACGTCTCTCACTCCGCGCGCCTGCGCTGTGTAATAGCGGGCATAGGCACCGCCGGCGAGCAGCAGTTCGTCATGCGTGCCGGTCTCCGCCACCCGCCCGTTTTCGATCACAACAATCCGATCGGCGCGGCGAATCGTGCTGAGCCGGTGCGCAATGATGATCGTCGTCCGTGTTTGTCGCCGGGCGGCCAGCGCCTCCATCACGGCCTGTTCCGTTTCCGGGTCCAGCGCGGACGTCGGCTCGTCTAGGATCAATATCGGAGCGTCTTTTAGAATCGCCCGCGCAATCGACAGCCGCTGCCGCTGTCCTCCCGACAGCGTGCTGCCTCCTTCGGCGAGTGGCGTATCGTATCCCTGTGGCAATTTCTGGATGAAGGAGTGCGCGTGCGCGGCCACTGCCGCCGCGGCGATATCTTCCCTCGGTGCATCCGGCCGCCCATACGCGATATTCCCCGCCACGCTGAGCGGCAGCAGGAATGGATCCTGCAACACGATCGAAATGCGCGATCGCAACTCTTTCACCGCCGCGTTCCGGACGTCCACGCCATCGATACACACCGCGCCGTCCCACACATCGTAGAAGCGCGGAATCAGCGCGGCGGCCGTGCTCTTCCCGGCGCCCGTATGGCCTACCAGCGCCACCGTTTCACCGGCATCGACAGTAAACGAAACCCCATGCAGCACGGCTCGTCCTCGCTCATAACCGAACGACACGTTGTCGAAGGTAACCTTGCCAGGTCCGTCGGGCAACGGCGCCGGCTTGACGGGACTGCGCACTTCATCCTCGGAGTTCAGAATCTCGCTCACCCGATCCATGCTCGCCTGGATCGGTTTGAACGCCGCATAGATGCGCAACAAGCTGTCCGCCGACTGCTGGAGCGTGCGCGTATAGGCCAGGAACACCAGCAGCGTTCCCACTGCCAGCGAACCCTCCAAAACCCGTAATCCGCCCGCCCACAGCACCAGCGCCGACCCGGCGGTGACAAACGCGCCGTTCACCATGCCGAAGCTGCTCGTCCACAACGCCGCCCGCCGCGCCGCCACAATGGCCCCCTCTCCCAGTTGCCCAAACACTCCACGATTCCGGTGTTCCGCGCGATAGGCCTGGATGAGAGGAATGGCCGTCAACACCTGGTGCGTGAAACTCACTACCCGCGTCTGGGCCTCGCGTGTATCCTTGGCCCGGCCCTTCAGCGCGCGGCCAAACAGATACGAGCTCACACCCAGCGCCGGTCCGGCAGCCAGGCACAGCACGGCCAACCGCGAATCCAGTTGCCACGCCACCAATCCCACCGACGCCAACGTGAGCACCTGCTGGATAGGAGAAATCAGCAGCGTCGACGCCATACTGTACACAGACCATGAATCCGTCGTCAGCCGGCTCAACGTGTCGCCCACCGGCCGTTCCGCGTGGTAACGAAGCGACAACCGCTGCAATCGCGCGAATACATCGCCTGAAACATCCACTACCATGCGCTGGCCGATCACAGACCAGATCCAGGTCAACCCCGCATCCAACGCGCTAGAGACCGCGAAAAAGAGCACTGCCCCCAGCGCTGCCAGCCCCACCAACAGCCACCGCTCCGAAACGTCGGGAGCCCACCCTGGCAGTGGTTGTCCGCCAATAGCGTGATCCACCAGAATCTTCAGCGGTAGCGGTTCTAACGATGCGAGCAGGGACGCGCAAGCCGTTAACCCGGCGATCAACGCCAACCCCAGCCGTTGGCGCCAGACATAGGGCCAAAGTGTGTTGACCGTGTTGTCCATTCTTAGGTCTCTTGCGGATATCGCAACGCAGTTGCCGCTTGTCGGCTCTCGCCTACCGCCACCCCGCTGTCGCGAATGCCCGAAGCCACCAGCCACAGAACTCCAATCGTGAGGAACAACGCGCTCAGCCAGGCATGCGAATACGCGGCGCTCCCTGCCGCGAGAACCAGGCACCCCAAGGCGACCGTCGGCCCAACCGGCAGCCGTGGCTCAATCCGGAACCGCAGCAGTTGCTTCCCCGCGCCGTGCTCCTCCACCGCCAGGGTCAATCGCGCCGCTCCCAGCATCCCTCGATGCACTTCCAAATCCCAGCCGTCCCAGTCGCCACCGCACTTCACCGGCTCCAAACTCTTGTGCAGATCTGCCAGCCACTCCTCGCCCGATCGCCACTGCTCACTCCAGACAGTCGCCGTGCGTATGCTTGGCCAGCACCACCGGCGCCCCTCAGATGGCGTCCGCCAAGGCGTAAGCCCGAACGTGACACGTCCCCACAACCGGGCCAGCGGTTGTGTAGCGTAGAGAAGCGCCGTCAGCAATCGCACCTTCGCCCGCTCGCTATCCGGCCGCGTTTCCGGAAATTCGGCCCGCCACACGCTCATCGCCAACTGAATTGCCGGAACCAGAATCGCCATCGCCAGCAGAGGCGCGGCCACCAGCATCGGACGCCATTCCAAACCGAGCAGGGTCATCACACCCATCACTACCGCAATGGCATACCACTCCGGAGCCTGCGCGAACGACGCCAGCAACCCCGCCTGAGGTTGGTAAAGCCCCTGAAAAGGCGCGGTGTTCCAACTGCCGTGATACACGCGCGGCTGCGCAAACCCGATTGCCTTCCAAAGTCCCGTCCCATACACCCGCCCCCGCCAGGCGATATGCCCGAAGCTGTTGTATCTGTTCGGATGCTTGCGGGCCAGCAGCGCTTCCGCGCGACCGTATCCGCGCTGTTGCTTTAGATAGGTCGACACCCGGTTCCGCCGGTGATGCCACACCAACGCGCCCGGATGAAAACCGATCTTCCAGCCCCGGTCGAGAATTCGCCAGCACAAGTCGACGTCGTCGCCCGCTACCCGAAACGTCGGATCAAACCCGCCGACGGCTCGGAGCGCCTCGCGCCGGAAGCTTGAATTACACCCCGGAATATGTTCCGCT
>JAEUQD010001048.1 GCA_016789925.1 Bryobacterales bacterium
AAAAAGCTTTCGTCCGATAAGTTCCAGCAGGTCGCCGAAGCCATCATGACCACGGATCTGGTGCCCAAAACCGCTTCCGCGGAAGTCTCCCTGTCGCAGGGCACGGTCCATATCGCCGGCATGACGAAAGGCTCCGGCATGATCCAGCCCTTGATGGCCACCACGCTGGGCTTTCTCATGACCGATGCGGCCATCGCCCCCGCCCGCCTGCGTCCGCTCCTCAAGCAGGCCGCCGACGCCAGCTTCAACCGGATGTCGGTGGATGGCGACACCTCCACCAACGACACGCTCGCTCTGCTGGCCAACGGCGCTTCCGGCGTGAAGCTCACCGCCAAAGACGAACCCCTTTTCCTCGACGCCCTCACCTATGTGGCCCAGGAACTGGCCGCGCAGATCGCCCGCGATGGAGAGGGCGCTCAGAAGCTGATCACCATCCAGGTGCTGGGAGCGCGCACCGATGACGACGCCGCCAGGATCGCCCGCACCATTGCCAACTCACCGTTGGTGAAAACCGCCATCGCCGGCTCGGACCCCAACTGGGGCCGCATCCTGTCGGCCGCCGGCAACTCCGGCGTCGCCTTCGATCCCCGCCAGGTCGATATCGCACTCCAAGGCATGCTGGTGTGCGAAGGCGGACTCGCCGCCAACTTCTCCGAAAAAGAACTCAAAAAGCGCCTCGACGCGAAAGACTGCGCCATCGAATTCCACATCCTCGGCAAAGGGAAAGGCCACGCCCGCTTCTGGACCTGCGACTTCACCGAAGGCTACATTCGCATCAACGCCAGCTACCGCACCTAGACCCTCATGAGAGTACAATACGTACTAGAGAGTTGAATCTTTGAACGATTTCCACTCCGCGGAACAGCCGCCTGATGCATCGGCCACAGGCGGGATTGTTCACCTTCTTTCAGAAGAACGGTTCAACTGGCGATCCAACGGTGCCAGCGTTGTCCTGCACATCGTTGCGATCACTGTCGCCGCCACGATCTCCCTGGCGCCCGAGGCCATCCAACGGCCCCGCTCCCGCGCTTCGGTACAGATCGTCGCCCCGGTTGTTGAAAAACCCCTTCCGCCCAAGCGGATCGTTCGTCTTCCCCCGCCCGCTCAACTCCGGAGCCTGCTCCCGGCGCCTGCGCCGCCGGCCCCACCGAAGATCGAACTCCCTCCCCCGCCTGTGGTGAAGCCTGCTGCGCCTACCCCGGCTCCGCAGTTAGCCGTGGCCACGCCCAAACCGCCGCCGCCCCCACCGACGCCCGTCCCGGCCGCGCCGACGCCGCGGCCGGTTCATGTGGGCGTGCTCGACACGCCTCGCCAGACTCCCGCGGAGACACGACCGCGCGCCGAGATCCAGGTCGGCGTCCTCGAATCCAAGCCCCAACTTCTCGCCTCAGCTACCAGACCTCGCTCCGAAGTCCAAACCGGCGCTTTCTCCTCCCCCGATGGGATTGCCGCTGAGCGAGCCCCGACCGCCCGCCCCAACGTCGCCAAGGTCGGCGTCTTCGGCGAACCCGCTAAAACGGCGAACCGTCCCGCCAATGGTGCGCCCATCAGGGTCGCGGATGCTGGCTTCTCCCGCGCCACCGTATCTCCAACCACCGCTACACCCCCCGCTGCCGTTCGCCAGAGTGGCTTCGCGGATGCGCAACCACTCCAGCAGGAAACTCGAAAGCCCGCGCAACCTCCGCCGCAGGCGCCCCTGGAACCCCTCGAGATCCTTTCCAAGCCGCGCCCCGTCTACACCGAAGAGGCCCGCGAGAAGAAGATCGAAGGCGAAGTGGCCGTCGAGGCCGTCTTCTCCGCGGCTGGTCAGGTCCGCGCCCTCCGCGTGGTGCGCCCTCTCGGCCATGGACTCGATGCCGAAGCCATCCGTGCCGCCGAAGCCATCCGCTTCAAACCAGCCCGGCGCAACGGCGTCCCGGTCGACCAGACTGCCGTGGTCCGGATCGTTTTCCAACTCGCCTACTGAGCGTCCACCGCATAGACGGCCAGCCGCCGGTACTGTCCCAGCTTCTGCGCCCGGTCGCCGTATGAGGTCACGTACACCGACGGGCCCGGTCCATCTTCATACGCCACCACGATCAGCGGTCCCCTCGCTGGCATTGGATGAGAAGCCCGATAGTCGAACGGGAGGATGAAGCGCTCTCCTGGCACCGGATACACCGCCGTGGGTGCCAGCAGAAAGTCCTTCCAGGTGGGATCGTTGAGGAATTTGTCGAACCGCCCCTCTACCAGGCCTGATTGCAGATGCACGGGCAGCCGCCGCCCCGCGTCCCACTCCCGCACCTTGCTCAGCGCTGCCCGCCAGTCGGCTTCCGCATGACGGCCCATCCAGCCCGTCTTAACCACCTGCGCGCTCAAACCGAACACCACAAACAACGTGGTGAAAATCAGCCGGCCGCGCGCATCCATCCAACGCGCGATAACGATGCCCGTCAGCAGCAGCCATCCCCAGTACATCGTAATCACGTAGCGGTCCACCAGCAGGCCCATGCCCGAGAGCCAACGGAGGAGCGTCATCATCAAGGGGCCGGCCAGGACCGTACACACGGCCAGCCACAACAGACCGAAACGGTGGCGCTGCACCTGGCGCCGCCACAAACCCAACGGCACAGCCAGTAGAACAGCCACCACCAGGGGCAGCAACGGAGCCGGCGGCATGGCCAGGACCAGGTATCGGACAATCATGGGCGTCGGATTCAACATCCGTGCATCATTCCTGCCGTAGAACGAAGTGATCCGCAGAAACTCGAGCCAAGCCATGCCTCCGGCCACCAATGCCCCGAACAGGTACGCGCCGGTGCGCCGCCAGTCGAGCAGCGCCTTCCCCTCGATGCCCACCACCCACACCGCGTGCGCCACCAGCCCAACCGCTGTCACTGGCTGAACCCAGACCGTGAACCCTGCCGCCACCGCCCAAACCAATGCCCGGCCCGCGCTTGGCTGCTCGTGCAACCACACCAGTGCCAGGGTAGCCAGTGCATACGTCAGGAAAGCCAGCGCGTACGGCCTCGCGTCGCCGCCGTAAAACTGAAGTTGTGGATACACCGACGCCAGCGCCCAAACCGGCCACCCGGTCCCCGGACCAAAGCGCTGACGGAGCATCCATGCCGCTACCCCAAGCGCCCCGGCGATCGACAGCAGGGAAGGCAGCCGCAGCGCTACCTCGCTCATCCCCGCCACCTGCGCCCAGGCCCACAACAACGCGCAATAGGCCCGGGAATCCTGGTGCACCGATGTCCGCTCCCAGAATTGACTCCACCCATCCTTGATGGTCCAGTAGGTAACCGTTTCGTCCACCCAGAAGGAGTCGCCCAGCGGAAGTATCCATCCCCGGATCACCGCAATCGCTACCGCCACCCACAAAACCGTTCGCCACAACCGCATGCTTACCCCTGATAGTCTGTTGTCATGATTCGTTTTGCCGCTCTACTGATCCTACTGGTTCCCGCCCTGTTCGCGCAGCGCGGCTTCAAACCACTCTTCAACGGAAAAGATCTCACCGGTTGGCACAAGAATCCCGCCAAGATCGGCCATGG
>JAEUQD010000042.1 GCA_016789925.1 Bryobacterales bacterium
GGCCGCCCCGATCTTCTCAATCTCACGCTCCTGGATCAACCGGAGAAGCTTGACCTGCAACTCCAAAGGCATTTCGCCGATTTCATCCAGGAACAGGGATCCTTGATCGGCCATCTCAATCTTGCCCTGCTTATTGGCCAGGGCGCCGGTGAACGATCCCTTCGTGTGTCCGAAGAGCTCGGACTCCAGCAACTCTTTCGGTATGGCGCCGCAATTGATCACGATGAAGGGCCGATCGCGGCGAGGACTGTTGAAATGAATGGCCTTCGCCAGCAGTTCTTTGCCGGTGCCAGTCTCACCGCGAATGAGCACGGTGGAGTCGCTCTGCGCGGCTCGAGAAGCATTGTCGAGTGTCGCCAACAGATTCTTGGCCTTGCCGACTATATTCTCGAAGCCAAACTTCCTGTCGATTGCGCTGCGGAGGTTCCGGACTTCCTCTTGAAGGCGGTGATGCTCCAAGGCCCGGGAGACTACGCGCTTAAGAGCGTCGGAGTTTACCGGCTTGATGAGGTAGTCGTACGCCCCCATCCGCATCGCTTCCACCGCGGATTCGATCGTGCCGTAAGCCGTGACCACAACAACAATGACCTCGGGGTACTCCTCCTTGATTCTCTGTAGCAGTTCGATGCCTGACATCCCAGGCATTTTGAGGTCGGTAAGGACGAGGTCCTGGGGGTATTTGGAGAGGACGTCCAGAGCCTGTGAACCCTCGCTTGCCGTCATCGCCTCGTAGCCGGCCTGCAGCAGCTTCAACTGCGTGACCCGGCGGAGATTCTCCTCGTCGTCGACTACCAGAATTCGCTTGCCAATCATCGAAACTCTTCTCGTGACTGTGGGAAGAAAAGACTGAACGTTGTGCCCTTGTCCTGGTTTCTGATCACGGTCACACTACCGCCATGCTGCGTGACGATCTGGTGGACCACGGAAAGGCCAAGTCCAGTCCCTTGGTCTTTTGTCGTGAAGAACGGGTCGAAGATCTTATCGATGTTTTCCTCAGAAACGCCGTCCCCCTGATCTTTGACCTGGATCACTATGCCGTCCTCCCCTTGCCGGATCGTAAGCCAGACATCGCCGCCGTCCGGCATCGCCTGCGCGGCGTTCAAAGTCAGGTTCAGCAGGACCTGGGTCAGTTGCTCGGCATCCCCGCGAAGCTTTTGGACACCACTGTCCGTCTCTTTGTGGAAGCTGATACCTTTCCCCGCGGAATGACTCACAAGACCGATCACAGAATCCAGCACCTTGGGGAGATCCACTTCACGCCACTCGGGGCGACGGGGCCGCGCGAAATCGAGCAGGTTCGTGAGAAGCCGCTCCAGGCGCGAGCACTCCTCGCGGATAATCCTCACGGTCTCCTTGCGCAATTCCGGTCGATCGCCGGCGGCATCCAGCACCTCTGCGGCGCCGTCGATGCTGGCAAGTGGGTTTCGGATTTCGTGGGCCAAGCCCGCTGCCAGTTGACCAATCGCCGAAAGCCGATCAGCCCGTTTGACCCGTTCAAAAGAGTCCTGGAGTTCCCGGTACACATGGCTCAGCCTTTGCGCTGTGACCTGCAACTCGGCTCGTCGATTTCGCTCCCGGTCCGATAACACGCCAGTCACAATGCCGACAGCGAGGAACATGAAGATCTCTGCGTACTGCTCCATCGAGTAATGATGCTCATGCCGCCACATGGTCAAGATGTGCGGGATGTACAAGACGCCGGCGAGGGTGGCAGCCGCAAGCCCTCCTACCCACCCAAAGGCGATTGCAGCGTAGACGACGGGGAGGTAGTAGAGCCGCTGGAAGATGCTGTGCCAGAGCCTCATGTCGCTGGGCGTCAGGTAATGGCCGGCACTCGTGACGGCGATGCCCGCGAGAACCAGCACGACCGCCTTCCAATTCATTCTCGTTCTGTCGGCTTCCAACCCAACAGCAGCCTCACTTGACCGCGGCCCTTCACCGCGAGAGCGCGAAAGGGGCGAAGACAACTTTGGCGGCACGTTTGGTTGCGTCGTCATATGCGGAAAGGCGCCAGAAATCCCGGTCTTGAGTTCGTTCCATAGCGGTTTGAACACGTGTCTCGCCTGCATACTACGCGGCCAAGGTGAACGCCCAGTCTCCAAACCTACCATAGAGAAACTGCAAGCCCTTGGAGGGCACGTCAACCACCAATCAAGATCTCGCGGGCTAAATCACATAGTTCCACGCCGTTACGCCGGGTCGACACCGGCCGGAGACGCGGCGTGAGGCGTAGGACTGCCGAATATTGTCCAGCAGAAGTCCAGGAATCTCCAATTCACCGTCCGCCGATGACGCTCGTTACGGATGATGCCCACCGCTAAGGTTTGAGAACTGAATGGGTTAGGCCGGTGCGCCAGTTTGGCGCTGGGTGTGCCTTACCTATGTCGTAGCTACCAGGAAGGACAACACGGTGCGATCACCTTTGATGGGCCGGGCGATTCTGCTCCTGCCATTCCTAACCTTCGGGCTCCGGGCGCAGACGGAGCGAATGGATCTCATGGATCTCTTGGCCGAAGCCCTCAACAACAATCCGGAGATCGTCGCGGCGCAGAAGCGCTACGAAGCGTCGCGGCAGCGGCCAAGTCAAGTGAGCAGCCTGCCTGATCCGATGCTCTCCCCCGGTTACAACAGCAGCGGAAGGCCATGGCCCGGCGCCGGGCTCGGAACCCAAATGACAAGCAACATCGGCGTGATGGTCTCCCAGGAGATTCCATTTCCCGGCAAGCGCAAACTGGCCGGCGATATGGCCGCCAAGGAATCCGAGGCGGAGTGGCAACAGTATCAGCAGGCGAAACTGAGCCTCGTCTCCCGGCTCAAGCAGGCGTACTTCCGCCGGGCCTATGCATTTTCCGCGGCTGACGTGATAAGCGGCAACCTCGATCTGCTCCGGAGATTCTTGAAGATTACCGAGCTTCGATACTCGGTTGGCAAGGCAGCGCAACAAGACGTCTTCAAGGCGCAGACTCAGATCTCGATCCTCGAGACCAAACGCATTCAACTTGACCGTGAGAAGCGCGTGCGCGAAGCCGAAATCAATAGCTTGGTGAACCGCGCGCCGGGGTCCCCCCTGGCACGACCAGCAGACCTTCGGCCGATGGATCTGCCCGCTGGACTCCAGGAATTGTATGCCTCAGCGCGGGAGCACTCGCCCATGTTGCGCCGCGACCAGAAAATGATCCAGCGCGCTGAAGTCGCGGTGAATATGGCACGCAAGGAGTACTATCCCGATTTCACGCTAAACGGCGGCTACTACAACATGGGCGGCATGCCTCCCATGTACATGTTCAGAGCCGACTTCAAGATTCCGCTGTATTACTTTCGAAAGCAACGTGCGGCCGTGACCGAGCAGTCGCAGAACCTGGTGCAGTCGCGGAAGACGTACGAAGCCACTAACCAGGGGCTCCACTTCCGCATTCAGGACGACTACCTGATGGCTGAGACATCAGCGCGTTTGGTCCAGGTCTACGGCAAAACCGTAATACCTCAGGCAAGTCTTGCTCTGGAGTCTTCGCTGTCATCGTATGAGACCGGCTCTGTCGACTTCCTAAGCGTCTTCATGAACTACATCACCGTCGTTGAATACCAAATGAATTACTACGAGGAACTGCAGAACTTCTATCTTGCGCTTGCCCGTCTCGAAGAGATGACGGGACGTCCGTTGGTCCAGTGAGGCACGATTCTATGAAAGCCTTTCGCCCTGTTCTGTTCTTCGTGCTGATTGCCGTCGGGTTTGTCGGTGGCTTTGGGTATGGACGCTGGTACGGCCCGCGTGATGACGCTGGAACCGCAACGAGCAAGCCCAAGGGCTATCACTGCCCGATGCATCCGAGTTACCACTCCAACAAGGCCGGCGACTGCCCGATCTGCGGTATGAAACTGGTGCCGGACCTTGACTCCGCTCATCCGGCAGGCGCGGAAGCTCAAAAGACGATTTACGAGAATGATCCGGCCACAATGCCGATGGGAACCATCCACATCAGTCCGGAGAAACAGCAGGTGATCGGCGTCAAGTTCGGCGAGGTGACCTCCGGTGCAGGCGCCCACTCTTTCCGGTCGGTGGGGAAGGTCACGATGGATGAGACGCGCTTCTCGAAAGTTCAAACCAGGGTCGAGGGCTGGATTGATAAGGTTTATGTCGATTTCACAGGGAAGTTCGTCGAGGAAGGCCAGCCGCTCCTAACTCTGTACAGCCCGGAGATGTTAGCAAGCCAGCAGGAGTACCTCCTTGCGATTCGAAGCCGCGAGATCATGAAGGGTAGCCCTCTGGCCGGCTCGCAGCAGCAGAGTGAGTCACTCCTGGCCGCGGCCCGCAAGCGGTTGGAACTCTTCTCTCTGAGCGAAGCCCAGATTGAGGAAATCACCCGGACCCGGAAGCCGCTGACGAACATCACGATCTACTCGCCCATCAGCGGCTACATCATGATGCGCAATGCATTTCCGAAACAACGGATTACCCCCGAAACCGAACTCTACACCGTGGTCGACTTGAGCAAGGTTTGGATTATGGCCGACGTCTTTGAGAATGAAGCCCCGATGATCCGGATTGGAATGCCGGCACGTGTGAGCCTCTCCTATGGGAGCGGCAGAACGATCAACGGCCGGGTGAGCTACATACAGCCCGAGGTTGACGCGACAACCCGCACCCTGAAGGTTCGCATCGAAGCCGCCAACCCGAACATGACACTGAAGCCCGACATGTTCGTGGACGTGGAGTTCAGCGTCTCCATGTCCGCGCGCATGACCGTACCTGCAGAGGCTGTCCTCGACACAGGGCTGAAAAAGACCGTGTTCGTGGACCGGGGCAATGGGTATCTCGAGCCGAGGCAGATTGAGACGGGCGAGCGCATCGGCGATCGTATCGAGGTTCTGAATGGCCTGACCCTGGCCGAGCGCATCGTTGTCTCCGGCAACTTCCTGATCGACTCGGAAAGCCAGTTGAAGTCATCGGCGGCCGGAATGGCTGGGCATCAGCACGGCGGATCTTCCTCGGCGGCAGCCCCCGCCACGCCGGCGCCGCCGGCCGCTGAGCACAAGCATGATTGATCATCTCATCGAGTTCTCCGGCAGGAATAAGTTCCTGATCTTCATCCTCATCGCGTTTGCGGTGGTGGCCGGTCTTTACTCGATGAGGACGATTCCGCTCGACGCGCTCCCTGACCTGAGCGATACGCAGGTGATCGTCTACTCACGCTGGGATCGAAGCCCCGACATCATGGAGGACCAGGTCACCTATCCCATCGTCACCAGTATGCTGGGAGCGCCCAAGGTGAAAGACGTCCGTGGGTTCTCGGACTTCGGCTATTCCTTTGTCTACATCATCTTCGAAGAGGGTACCGACATCTATTGGGCGAGGTCCCGGACACTGGAATATTTGTCCGCGGTCCTGCAACAGCTTCCGCCGGGCGTGAAGACCGAACTGGGCCCCGACGCTTCGGGCGTCGGCTGGGTCTTTCAGTATGTATTGATAGACAAGAGCGGAAAGCATTCGCTCGCTGAACTCCGCTCCCTGCAGGATTGGTTTCTACGCTATCAACTGAAGTCCGTGCCGGGCGTCGCCGAAGTGGCGCCGTTAGGTGGCTTTGTCAGGCAGTACCAGGTCAACGTCGATCCCAACCGGCTCCAGACATTCAAGATTCCCATCATGAAGGTGGTGGAAGCGGTCCGTAAGGGCAACAACGATGTCGGCGGCCGTCTGGTTGAGTTCGGTGGCACCGAATACATGGTGCGCGGACGCGGCTACGCCAAGAGCGTCGATGACATCGGCAACATCGTTTTGCTGAGCACGGAAGGGGGCGTACCGGTCCGGGTCAAAGACGTCGGCAATGTTGTCCTTGGCCCCGATATTCGACGAGGTATCGCCGACTGGAATGGCGAAGGCGACGT
>JAEUQD010000077.1 GCA_016789925.1 Bryobacterales bacterium
GGATCATTGAGGATGACTTGCTCCGCCTCTTCCGGAAGGACGCTGTGACGAGCCACGTGGCCGATATTCGTTTCGTCCCAATCAAACTCAATGTCGGGCTCACTCATTTCCTCTCTTAAGTGTACCTTGTTTGTAGGTACACTGAAACACGTCCGCCGTTTGGAGACTGTTCCCAGAAGGGCCCCAAAGTGTCCTGTATCCGCGGGCACGACAAAGACTTGCTCGTGATGCGGACGAACGACGGCGGATTGACAACAGGTCGCAAGTAGTACGCTTCAGCGGACCCGGGGCCGACCGGCCACTTTGCGGAACATACAAAATTTTGTATACTAGTAGACGTGGCGGATTCCAAGCCCGTCGAGTTCCGGGGTAATTCCCTGGAAGACCTGCGCGCCTTCCTGCTTACGGCCAAGTCATCAGTTGGACCAAGTGCAAAAAGGCCGGGAGCCGGACGACTGGAAGCCCATGAACACGGTGGGCCAGGGTGTCAAAGAGATTCGAATTCGGGATGAGGCTGGCGCGTTCCGGATCCTATACGTCGCGAAGTTCGCGGATGCCATCTACGTGCTGCACTGCTTCCAGAAGAAGAACGAGAAAACCAGCAAGGCGGACGTGGATCTTGCCGCCAAGCGTTACCGCGAGTTGTTGAAGGAGCTAGGACGATGAACAAGCAACGCTTTTCCAGTGTGTGGGAAGCTATCGAAGACACGCCCGAGCAGGCAGCCAATATGAAACTGCGCTCGGTTCTGATGATCGCCCTAAAGGATCACATCACCCGTGCCGGGATGAGCCAGGCGCAAGCGGCCCAGCTTTTCGGCGTGACACAGCCGCGCGTCTCCGACCTGATGCGTGGCAAGATCAACTTGTTTGCCCTTGACGCGCTGGTGAACATGGCGACAGCCGCGGGCTTCCGCATCGAAATGCGCGTGCTGGAAGCCGCCTAGCCGCGGGTGCGAGCCGGTTACCACACGGTCGGAGCGCCGTACGCGGCGATTTGCGGATCGTTGGTCAGAATCGCCAAGCCCTCTTCCAACGCCTGGGCGACCAGGATGCGATCAAATGGATCCTTGTGCTGGAGCGGCAGGCGCTCCAGCCGGAACACATGCCGCGGCAGTATCGGAAGCAAGCCGATGGCGTTCCGCTCGAAGTGTTCGGGCAGAAACTCGCTGGGCGGAGAGGGAAGTTCCAGCCTCCCGATCTGATATTTCGTGACGATCTCCCAGACGCTGGCCGCGCTGAGCAGGAGTTCGCCTTCTTCAAAGGCTGCAACGGCCTGCGAGGAAAGCCGAGAGTCACTCGAAATCGCCCAAAGGAACGCGTGGGTATCGAGCAACAGTTTCACTGCCAGAACGCCTCTTCCACGTCACGAGGCAGCGGTTCATTGAAGTCGTCCGGCACGCGGAACAACCCGGCCGCGGAACCAATCTTTCGCTTGGCAGCGCGCGGTTCAAACGGCACGAGGCGCGCCACGGGGCGTCCTGACCGGGTGATGATCACTTCCTCTCCGAGCAGGACGTTCTCCAGCAGACGCGAGAGATGGGTCTTGGCTTCGTGCACGCTGGCTTCCATGGCTTCAGTATAGACTAAGTCATAGACTTAGTCATGAAGATGAGGCGGCGGTCAAGCATCAGCGCCCGCGCCACCTCGGCCTCTCCACCACCTTCGGCTGCCTGGATCGCGACTTCCGGCAACAAGCCGGCGGTGCGCTCCGCTCCGCTGGCAATCTCTCTTGGCCGAGTCCGAGCCGGCAGAGTGGCTGACCCGCTTCGACCACGGGAAGCAGCGTGCGGTTGGGGAGCCGGAGGGGACGGGCGATGAAATGAGAACGATACCCGGTCCTGTGGATCCTTTCGAGCAGCAGCCTGATTCGTCCCACCGGCAGTTTTTAGGAAATTTTCGGGACGTGGTTCGGAGTGGCGGGCTTTGCTTGCGGGAAAGCTGGGCAGTTTCGGGGGTATGCCATGCCTGGAGTGGTCTTGGAGAGGGCCGGACGGCCAGGAAGTCGAGCGTTTGGACGGTTAATCTGGCCTCAGAGTGCGGTCATTTCCGGCATTGATTCAGGTGTGGCGAGCTTTCTTCCTGGAAGTTGCGAAGTGGCACGCCGGGCTGTCCCGCCCGAACCCGTCCCGCCCGAACCCCCATTGAACTAAACCGCTGCGCGGTAGGACGTCTGCGCCAGCGGCATTGCACACTGTTGCGCCTTCCCAGCGGATCAGGGGTCATCGTAGAAGTGGTTGGCCGCACCAGCCACATCTCAAATCAGGAGTATTCCGATGAC
>JAEUQD010000085.1 GCA_016789925.1 Bryobacterales bacterium
CGCCGAGGGCCATCTGGCCGCCGGCGCCGCCCACATCGCCAACCAGGCCTACCGCCAGGGAAGGAAAGTCCGCTGGGATTGGCGGACCAACACCGTCAGCTAACCTGCGGTTTTGTTCTTAGCCAGTCTAACCTTTTCGCCCGATCTGCCGATAGATGGCTAGAGAACATGCTGGTACTCGTAGGCATTCTGGTAGTTATCGGCGCCGTGATCGGCGGCTACCTCATGGAACATGGGCACTTGGCTGTGCTCTGGCAACCCGCTGAACTCGTGATCATCGGGGGCGCGGCCCTCGGCACGCTTCTCATCGGTAATCCACCCTCGGTGGTCAAACAGATCGTCGCCGGAGTTGTGGGGGCACTCAAAGGCAACAGGTACACCAAGGCGCTCTATCTGGATACGCTCAAGCTGATCTTTTCGCTCTTTGCTTCCGCCCGGAAGAACGGGGCCACCAAGTTGGAGGCGGACATTGAAGCCCCGGGGTCCAGCGATGTTTTCAGCAACTTCCCCAAGATCGTCGCCGATCATCATGCGATCGATTTCCTGTGCGACACGCTACGGATGTATGTCTCCGCCGGAACTGAAGCGTTCACGCTCGATCAAATGATGGAGCTTGACGTGGATGTCCATCATCGGGAGGCGCACATTCCGATTGCCTCGCTGTCGACGGTGGGAGACGCGCTGCCCGGGTTGGGAATCGTCGCCGCGGTCTTGGGCATCGTCATCACGATGGGAGCGCTGGGCGGTCCTCCGGAGGAGATCGGGCACAAAGTGGGCGCGGCGCTGGTGGGGACGTTTCTCGGCATTCTTCTTTCCTATGGGTTCGTCGCACCGCTGGCCGCGATCATGACGAAGAACGCCGACGCCGAATCGCAGTACCTGAACGTCATCCGCGTTGGCATCATCGCTTACGCCAAAGGCAATGCACCGATTCTCTGCGCTGAGTTCGCACGCCGCGCCATTCCCCACTCGGTAAGGCCCTCATTCAAGGACATGGAAAGCTCCTGCCGCGGTGGAGGAGGAAGCTAAGCCATGCCGGAGCCCGCGTCGCAGCCGATTATCGTCATTAAGAAGAAGGGCGCCGCGCACGCCCACCACGGCGGGGCCTGGAAGGTCGCCTATGCCGACTTCGTCACGGCCATGATGGCTTTTTTCATGGTTCTCTGGCTGATGAACTCGAGCAGCAAAGTGCAGCAGGCGGTCGGCGCCTATTTCCGGGATCCGACCGGAAGCGGCAAGCAGACGGGATCGACGATCACCGGGCAAGGCGGCAGCGCCGCCCTGAGCATCGGCAAGACCGACCTTAACAAGCTGAAGGACGAACTCAGTAGCGCCATGAAGCAGATGTCCGAGTTTAAGAAGCTTCAGGATCATGTCACGATGACGGTCACGGGCGAGGGGTTGCGGATCGAACTGCTGGAAACCGAGAAGGGCCTGTTCTTCGCCAGCGGACGCGTCAACCCCAGCACCAACGGTGAACAACTCCTGGTGCTCATGGCCAAGGAACTCTCCAGTCTGCCCAACTCGATCCTCGTTGAAGGGCACACCGACAGCAAGCCCCTGGTTTCCGCCGACGGCTACAGCAATTGGGAGCTCTCGGTGGACCGCGCGAACGAGGCGCGCCGGATCATGGAGGCCGGAGGGCTGCGCGAGGGACAAATCGTTCAGGTGAGGGGATTCGCCGACCGGCGGCCTCGCATCGCCGAGAACCCCAAGGACGACTCCAACCGCCGCGTATCGATTATTGTCCAATACCTGGATGCGCCCGCGGCCGCCATGGCTGCTTCTCCCCTTCAGGCCCCCAAGCCTGGGTCGAGCTCCGGGGGCGGCCATTAGCCGGAACACGCTAGAGTGATAGTCATGTCGCGCTTGGCCTTACTTCTCGCTCTTGTCCTGCCCCTGGCTGCGCAGTCGACCATTGAGGCGTTCGGCCTGCAATGGCTCGTCCCCGTGGCTGACGATTGGAAGTTGGAAGTTCTCGACCAGGCGCCCACGCTTCACTTGCTCGTCCCCAGGCCGTCCACTCAACCGCGCCGGCCCACGCAGTATGCCTTGGCCCAAACAGCCGCCTACCAGCAGTTGACTCTCGAACTCGAGGTCAAGAAAGAACCCTTCGAAGCCCGAAAGAGGGGGACTTCGCTCATTCTCGTCTATGCCTGGCGGGACAAGGATCACTTCAATTACGCACACCTTTCCGTCGATGCCGCCCGCCAGCAGCCGGTCCATAACGGTATTTTCCACGTTTATGGCGGCGACCGCGTGCGCATCAGTTCCGAAGACGGACCGCCGACTCTTGCGGGCGAATCGTGGCATAAAGTGAAGCTGGTCTACGATGGGGTGAAGGGCCGCGTCGACGTGTACGTCAATGGCCGGACCTCCCCGTCGATGCGCGCTGTCGATCTCTCCCTCGGCGCCGGCAAGTTCGGCATCGGGAGCTTCTTCGACTGGGGGTCCTTCCGCAACCTCCGGGTTTCCGGGCAAACAGCGCCCGGCAGCTAGGCCCGCTTATCATGGGAAGTGGAGAGGCATGTCGGGAAAAGTATTCTTATTAGCCGTCACCCCATTTTTGCTCCATGCACAGACGGAGCCATCCACCGCGCTGAACGAGGTCATCTCCAAAATCGCGACTCAGGAACAGAAGCTCCTGGCGCGTCTGCAGGAGTTCAGACCTCTCGCTGAGACCTATATTCAGGTGATGGCCGCATCCGGCGAAGATCAGCTTGCGGTCAAAGAGGACCACTATTTTCTCGGTAAAGTCAATCTCGGCAAGGGCGTCGACCTGGTTTCTTTCGTGGAAACGGCCAAAGAGTCGCGGGGATGGTTCTCGTCCCTGTTTTCCCGCGACTTTCGCTTTCTTCCCCGCGGTTTCGCGCAAATGGCGTTGATCGATAATGGCGGGATCGATCGGTCCCGGTTTGATTTCGCCTATGTGCGCCGCGAATTTCTCGGGGAAGTCCGTTGTCTTGTCTTTGATATCTCCCCGCGTAAGAATGCCGGTGCGGGCCGGTTCAAGGGACGGATTTGGGTCGAGGATCAGGGCTTCAACGTCGTCCGCTTCAGCGGAACCTATACGCTCAAGAACAAATCACCCGAGTACTTCCATTTCAATAGCTGGCGTGTTCAAGCCGAATCCGGACTTTGGCTTCCCGCACTCGTCTACGTCGAGGAACTCGACCGCGAGTCCCCGGTCGCCAACAAGCTCATGTTCAAGGCCAAGGTCAACATCTGGGGCTACCAGCCCCAGCGGTCGGACCGGACCGACGAATTCACGACCATCATGGTGGAAGCCGCCCAAGCCAATGACGCGTCGGCGCCCCCTCCCTCGGTGGATGGCGTCCAAGGCTGGCAGCGCCAGGCTGAGGTGAACATTATCGAGCGCATGGAGAAAGCCGGTCTACTCTCCCCTCCTGGTGAGGTCGAGAAGGTACTCGAAACCGTGGTCAACAACCTTCTGGTGACCAATAACCTGCCTGACCCCGGCATCAAGTGCCGCGTCATGTTGACCACTCCTCTTGAATCCTTTGCGGTCAACAACACCATTGTCCTCAGCCGGGGGCTCGTCGACGTCCTGCCGGATGAAGCCAGCCTCGCCATGATCCTCAGCCGCGAACTCGCTCACGTCCTTCTTGGCCATCCACTCGATACCAAGTACGCGTTCAACGACCGGATCATGATCGAGGATCACGAGATCCTCAAGCGCTTCCAGTTCAAACGCGAACCCAAGCAGTTGGAGGAAGCCGATGCGAAATCGCTCGAACTACTCCGGAACTCTCCCTATAAGGACAAGTTAGCCGGGCCCGGTCTGTTTCTCCGCGCCGTCTTCCTCCTCTCGCGCCACATGCCCCAGTTGTTTCAGCCGCAGCTTGGCAACCGCGTTCCGCAGAGCGACGGGCTCGCCCGCTTTCAGACGGTCGCCGACGCGGCCCCGGTCCTGCTTCCGGACGATCTGGAGCAGATCGCCGCCCTGCGCCTGGGCTCACGGATTATCCTCGAACCCTGGGACAACCGGATACAACTCAACAAGACGCCCGCTCCGAAGTTCACGTCTCCCCGCGAAAAGATGCCGTTTGAAGTTGCGCCTCTGATGCTCCCGCTGACACGGCGCGCTGACGCCGGCGCTTCGAGCAACGGCTCATCCCCCGATCCTGCCCGGCCCAACGGACCCGCGGAACCCGCTCTCAGGAAATGAACGCCTGATTCCCGTTCCGCGTCAGTACAAAAGGACGCCGAAAGGAATTACGATCAGCAATGCGAGGACCGTCGCCACGACGTGTCCCCACCAAACGTGTTTATAAGCTGCCGAGTGGGTGAGTCCGGTGACGGCCAGCGTCGTGATAATCACCCCGTTGTGCGGCAGGGCGTCGAAAGCTCCCGCCGAGATCACCGAGATGCGGTGCACGAGGTTGGGGTCCAGCCCAAGGGCGAGATATTTTGGGGCAATCGTTTCCAGGATGATGCCCAGGCCTCCCGACGCCGAGCCGGCGATTCCGGCCATGATGTTGGTTGCAATCGACAAAGAGATGATGGGATGTCCGGGCATCGCCAGCAGCCATTCCGTGACTGTCTTGAATCCTTGGGTCGCGGCAATGGCCATTCCGTAGCCGACATCGGCGCAGGTATTCACAATGGGGTTGACCGTGTTTACGGCGCCGCGGTTCAACGTGTCGAGGAGATTGGAATAGCGGTTTCGGAAGAGGGCGATACAGACGCAGGTGGCCGAGACCATGGCCACCAGAATGTCCAGCTTGACGACGTTCAGGAGCACGATCAGCGTCGCCGGTGGGATCAGGCAGAGCCAGATGTTCGGAGTCGTCTCGTGAGCGTCGGGGCCGCCGGGCTCAGTCTGGGCGCCTGTGGGAGAGAGGGCTGAAAACGTCTCGCCCCGGGCCACCGCCCGCGCCAGCGCGAACCGCATGTACCAGAGGTTGAAGCAGACGAGTACCGCCGCGGCCAGCAGTCCCAATAGCGGCGCGGAGGTCGGCGACGACGCCATGTAGCGGGTCGGCATGATGTTGATGATCGACGGCGTACCGGGGATCATCGTCATGGTGATCGAGCCGACGCCGAACGTGAAGGCGGCTACGAACAGGTGCCACGGAACGTTGAGTTCGCGGAAGAGCGGCCGCGCAATCGGCATGACTGCGAAGATCACCACAAAAAGGCTGACTCCGCTGTAAGTCAGCGCCAGCGTGATCGCAGAAACAGCCAGCAGAACGTTGTACTGGCTGCCCCGCCCGGTGAGGCCCAGGATTCCCCATGCAATCGACCGCGCCGCGCCCGAATCCTCCATCACCCGGCCGAAGACCGAGGCGGCCAGGAAGATGAGATAGAACTTGCCCGCGTAGTTGACGAATCCCTTCATGTAGGGTCCGGTCAGCAGGGGCAGAACTTCCATCCCGGAGAAGAGCGCGGTGATGATTACTGCCAGCGGGGCGATGAGGATGATATGCCAGCCGCGGAGTGCAAGGGCGACAATGAAGAGTAGCGAGACGAGAATACCGATGACGCTGAGGTCCATGACCCGTCGAGTGTATCATCGAGCGCAATCGCCCCAGCGGCTTGGCGGTGAAACTACCCGCGCAAGTCCAACGCCGCAGTGCTGTCCGCGAATTTCTCCGTCTCCACTCCGACCCCATTCAACAGGTTCACGAAGAGGTTCGCCACGGGCGTCTTGTCCGGCGCCGCCACATGCCGGCCGCCCGGAATCCCACCAGCATGGCCCGCCACCAGGAGCGGGAGGTCGAAACTCGAATGGGCGTTGCCATCACTCAGCGCGCAGCCGTAAATGATGCCTGCATGATCCAGCAGCGAACCGTCGCCATCCGGGGCCGCCTTCAGCTTCTGCACAAAACTCGCAAACAATTCCATGTGGAACGAGTTAATCTTGGTGACCTTTTCGATAAAGTCCGGATGCCCGCGATGGTGCGTCAGCGGATGATGCGGATCCGGCACGCCGATTTCCGGGTAGGTGCGCACGCTCCCTTCGCGGCCCAGCATCATCGTCGACACCCGCGTCAAATCGGCCTGGAACGCGATCACCTGCAGATCGAACATCAGCTTGACGTAGTCGGAATAGGCGAACGGAATGCCTGCCGGCTTCTCGATCGACGGTGTGATCTGGTCCTTCTCCGCCGCTGCAATCCGACCCTCCACCTCGCGAATGCTCGTGAGATACTCGTCCAACTTCCGCTTGTCCGGCGCGCCCAGCGTCCCGGCCAACTGCTGTGCGGACTCCCGTGTATGATCCAGAATGCTCTTCCGGTACATCGCGCGCCGCGCACGCACATCGGGCGGCAAACTCGGGTCCACCGTCCCGAACAGCCGTTCAAACACCGACCGCGGATTCACTTCCACCGTCAAGGGTGTCTCCGGATCTTTCCACGACAGCGTGTTGGTGTACGCGCAACTCGACCCCGTATCGCAGTTGCCCACCATCCGCGCATCCTCGCACCCGATCTGTAGCGACGGAATTCGCGTCTCCGCCGCAAACTGGCGCGCCGCAATCTGGTCGAACGTCGTCCCCGCGCGCACATCGGCGCCGGCCGTGTACTTCGGCTGGGCGCCCGACAGGAAACTCCCGGTCGCCTTGGCGTGGCCTCCGCCCTTGGCCTGCGTCGCCGCATGGTTCGCCAGCCCCGACACCAGCGTAATGTCCTGCCGGAACCGTTCCAGCGGCTTCAGAATCCGCGTGAACTGGAAATTCGCGCCGACCTCCGCGGGTTTCCAGTCTTTCATGACGATCCCATTCGGCACGTACACTACCGCCAGCCGGGTAGCCGGTTTCTTCAGGCGCGCGGGCGCTCCCAGCGCCGGACGCATCGCATCCAGCAGCGGCAGCGCGATCGCCGCGCCCGCGCCCCGCAGCAGTGTCCTGCGGCCGATGTGTTTCCGCGTCAAGAAAGTCATCTCGATCGAGTTCCTCCCAGGTTCGCCAGTTGCCGAGTCCCCTCGGCCGCCCGCCGCTTCTGG
>JAEUQD010000103.1 GCA_016789925.1 Bryobacterales bacterium
CTTCGGTCGGAGGGTGGGTCGAGAACAGCCGCATCATCGTGCCGCCGGCCAGCGGCTTGATGATCCACATGTGCGCGGTAGACGGGTTGGCCTCCATCGGAATCCGGTGCGACAAGTTCTCCAGTTTCCGCAGCGCGTTAATCAGGCCCGTGGGCGAACCCGTATACTTTGCCGCGGTCGCGTCGGCGGAAAACTCGCGCGTGCGCGAGATGGCCATCTGGATGACCATCGCGGCAATGGGCGCCAGCAGAAACATCAGAATCGCGGCAATGGGGTTAGGCGCGTCTTCGTCGTCGCCGCGGCGTCCGCCGAAGAAAAACGCCATCTGGGCCAGAAACGATATCGCCGACGCGATCGTGGCGGCAATCGACGCCGTCAGAATATCCCGGTTCTTGATATGGCCGAGTTCGTGGGCCACGACACCCTCCAACTCGTCGTCGTTCATCAGCCGGAGCAAGCCGACGGTGACGGCCACCGACGAGTGGCTCGGGTTCCGGCCGGTCGCAAACGCGTTGGGAGAATCCTCCGGAGTCACCCAGAGTTTCGGCATCGGGATTCCCATCCGCTGGGTCAACTGTTCGGTCATCGGCGCCAGCCGGCGGTACACGTCCGGATGTTCCGAAGGCGACACGCGCTGCGCCCCGGACATCATGAGAGCCATCTTCTCCGAGAAGAAATATGAGAAGAAGTTCATGGCAATCGCCATGGCCAGTCCCATGTAGAGTCCCCGTTCCCCGGCGATCGCCCGCCCGCCAAACAGAAGAATGCTAGACATCAGCCCGAGTAACAAGACGGTCTTAAGTCCATTCATAGTGTGCGAATCCCTTTCGTGACTACTCCTTCATTCTGACATGATGCGGCCGCCTGGCCAGGAGTTTCTCGATAAAGAAAACGCCCGGGCCGCAACGGACCCGGGCTGCCAGTTCGGAGCGCCGCCCGCGCTCTTAGTTCGAGTGGACGCTGACCTTCACCGACCGGGGCTTGGCCACTTCCTTCTTCCCGATCGTGATTGTCAGGACACCATTCTTGTAATCCGCTACCAGCTTTTCCGGATCCACCGTCTCCGGCAGCGTGAACGCCCGGGTGAACGACCCGTAGGAGCGCTCGATGCGGTGGTACCCCTTGCCCTCTTCCTTCTTCTCGAAGTCGCGCCGGCCCTTGATCGTCAGAGTGCCGTTTTCGAAGCTGACCTCGATGTCTTCGGGAGTGACGTCCGGGACATCGGCCTTGAGCACCAGTTCGTTCTGGGTCTCGAGGATATCGACCGGAGGAGTCCAGGGCCGGGTGGTATTGGCATCACCGAGGAACTGGCTGACGATGTCCTCAAAGGCCTGGAGAGGCCGGGAAAAGTCGGCAGCCGGGTCGAAAGTGCGATATTTGACAAGCATGGGATTCAGATAACCTCCGTCATGAAATAACATCACAGTCTCAATATAAAATATGAGTGGGTCTGTGTCAAGTAATTTGATATATATTTTTCTCTCGTTCCGGGAAGATCAGTACCGGAGTCACCCTCGGCTGGATGTGAACTCGGGTTGCTTTACGCAGACCGGGCTCGTGACGAGAACCCAGGCAGCAGAAGAGGGAAGTTCGGCAGGAAGCAGACAGGAAAGCCTGTCCAAAGTAGCAAAGCGGAGGAATTTAGTTCTATCTCCAGGTCTAAACCCACCGCCTTTCAGGCGGTCACGCTTTGAGCGGTACTCTACGAGAATGAGGAGATGGCGGAGTACCGAAATAGCGCGCACGGGGTGTTCGATATCAAGTACCACCCGGTATGGATTACAAAGTATCGGTACCGGATCTTGCGTGGGGAAGTGGCCGAGCGAGCGCGCGATCTGATCCGTCAGATCTGCCACGCACGGGAAGTGACGATCGTGAGGGGAGCGGTATCGCCGGACCATATTCACCTGCTGGTGTCGGCGCCGGCGCATCTGGCGCCGAGCAAACTGGTGCAATACATTAAAGGGCGGTCATCGCGGCGACTGCAGGAAGAGTTTCCGAATCTGCGGAAGCGGTACTGGGGACAACATCTGTGGGCACGGGGGTACTTTTGCGCGACGGTGGGGGCGGTGGACGAGGAGACGGTGAAAGCCTATATTGAGAACCAACGTTGGGAGGAAGACGACCAGGGCTTCAAAATCACAGCGCCCACCGAGCCTTGAGCCGGCTCTGAGCCGGGACAATCTTCAGGCGGCTTCAGCCGCAACCGCGACTTTCAGTCGCAATTCAACCCACCGCCTTTAGGCGGTGGTTGTTTAGTTAAGAAATTTCAACAAATCGCGCGCCTGCACGACCTCACGCGAGATCGGTCAGATCGCTGCGCGGTGTCCGCGACAACTCCGCCAGCGCGTCCAGGCTAATCTCGATCCCCAACCCCGGCGTCTCCGGAATCGGCAGGTACCCGTCCGCATCCAGTTGGAACGGACGCGCCGGCAGTTCGTCGATAAACGACGACCCCGTCAGATACTCCACCAAATCCGTCTGCGGGGACGCCGCCGCCAGGTGGAGGTCCGCCGCCAGCCCCAACGCCGTGTTCCAACCATGCGGAATGAACCGGACCCCGTAGGCTTGCGCCGTCCGCGCAATCTGCCGCTCCTCGGAAATGCCGCCGCACTTGGTCACGTCCGGCTGCACGATGTCGAACGCGCCCGCGCGTAGCCACGGCTCAAACGCCTGCCGCCGGGTCAGCACCTCTCCGCCGGAAATCGGGATCTTCGACGCGCGCCGCAACACCACGTAGTCCTCAAGCGCGTCCGGATGCAGCGCTTCCTCAAACCAGTAGACGTTGTGGGCCGCCAGCATGTCGGCTGTCCGGAGCGCCCACTTCAAGTTCTGCGGCCAGAACGCGTCCGACGCGCCGGCGTCCACCATCAGGAGGTTGTCCGGCCCGATGGCCTCGCGTGCCGCGGCGACGATCGCTTCGTCCGTCCGCGCATCGCGCCGCCCGAACGGTCCCCAGCCGATCTTGAACGCCCGGAACCCCTGCGCCTTCACCGGCAGTAGTTCGCCCGCCATCTGTTCCGGTTCGCGCATCAGGAGCGACGCATAGGGGCGAACTCGTTCCCGATAGCGTCCCCCCAGCAGTCGGGACACTGGCTGGTTGCAGGCCTTCCCGAACAGGTCCCACAAAGCGATGTCGATGCCGGAGATCGTGTGCGTAATTGAGCCGCCCCGGCCCAGCCAAAACGTATTCTGGTGCAGCTTCTCGGAGACGCGCTCTGGCTCGATCGCCGACTCGCCGGTGTACAGGGGTTTGAGGATCGACAGCGATGCGCGGACGAGTTCCTCGGAGGTAAACACAGACCCCCACCCGGTCACGCCCGCGTCCGTCAGAACAGCAATGACTGTATGGACGCAATCTTCGGGCTGGAGTTCATTCGACCAACCACCTTCCGGGGTGCGGCCCCGCAGGCCATAAGCACGGATTTCGCGAATCTTCACTGTTGGCAATTATCCAACAGCCGGCCCGCTTCCGTTACCGGAATTTTTTGAGTTCTTCGAGCAAGGCGTTCAGGCCGCGTTTTCGGTAGATGCTGGTGAGGCGCATCTCCTCCGCGGAAGGGGCAAGAGCGCGTTGCAGGCGCGGGTCGTCGAGCGAGGCCCGGTTGGGAATCCAAACGGAACCGTCGGCGAATTCGACCTGGCTGATGAAACCGGTCATCCCTTCAATCGAGAGTGCCGAACCTTGGGCGTCCGTAAAGCGCAGCGTGGAGTCGTCGAGAATCTGAGTCTTCTGCCCCGGGCCAAGGTTCGTCCTCGCGGGCACCGAGCCGGCCAGGAACTCGCGGCCGCGCGAATCCTTCAGCAGCCAGCCCATTTCCAGGTGACGCACAGACTGTCGCGAGCGGTTCTGGATCTCGAGTTGGGGAGAACGCGCCTCCGACCCGCTCACATGCGCCATTCCGGCCACCGGTTCCACCGGCGCATCGGGAAAACGCAAGAAGGCTAACTGCAGCGTGCGATCAGCGCCGTTCGTCGTGGTCCGGCCGCGCGCCCACTGCACATCAACGCGCGTCAGATCGTCCTGCCGCGACAGCGACGCGAGGCATTCACGGCGAAGCCCTTCCGCCCCCTGGGCTTGAAGTACCTGCTGGAAGAACCGCCGGTCGCGCTGGGCTTCGAGTTCAAACGCGAGCATTACGCGCCGTGAGTCC